>JAUXED010000016.1 GCA_030618105.1 Bacteroidota bacterium
TGCCAATCAAATGAGAAATCAACCGATATGGCTTTGTCAAACACTCTTCCTGCTGAGGACGAGAACTTCTATCAGGAAATCACCAGGTATTCAGGAATCGACTTTGTCCACTCCATCGGTGATGATCACTTGAGCAACATAGTAGAATCAAATGCAGGAGGCGCCTCTTTTCTTGATTATGACCAGGATGGATATATTGATTTGTATATCTGCAGCGGTACCTGGCTCGATAGTTTGAGCGATGGGGAAAAGCCGGATAAAATGCCTGAAAACCATCTGTATCGAAATCGTCAGGATGGTACTTTTGAAGATGTCACCAAAAAAGCAAAGGTCGGGGGCCCATTCTATGCAATGGGAGTTACAGTAGGGGATTTCAATAATGATGGTTATCCCGATTTATATATGAGTAATTACGGGCCCAATGTTCTTTATAGAAACAATGGTAACGGGACTTTCACCGATCTTACAAAGCGTGCAAAGGTCGGGGGCAATGAGTTCAGTGTTGGAGCTGTCTGGCTGGATTATGACAATGATGGTTTGCTTGATCTTTACGTGGGAAATTACCTGAATTTTGATCCTGAATATAAATATTATTATGCTCCTGATGGCTTTCCCAGCCCGATGGCTTACGACAGTCAGAAGGATATTTTATATCATAATTTAGGCGACGGAACTTTTGAAGATGTTACGGAAAGTATGGGAATCATTGACATAGATGGAAGGGCTATGGGTGTTGGTGCTGCTGATTATGATGAGGATGGATTTGTGGATATATATGTAGCAAATGATCATACGTTGAATTATCTATTTCACAACGATGGTGGAAATGGATTTACAGACAGAGGCACTATGACCGGGACAGCCTTCAGTCAGGGAGGTGAGGCAACAGTCAGTATGTCGGTAGATTTTGCTGATTATAATAATGATGGTTTGCTTGATATGTTTGTTTCTGACGATACTTATTGTTCGCTGTACAAAAACGAAGGCAATGGTGTTTACAGTGATAAAGCTTATACTTCCGGTTTATCTATTGTATGTGCACAGTTTGTCGGATGGTCATCATCTTTTGTTGATTACGATAATGACGGCGATGTGGACATATTTAAGACCAATGGCGAATTGAAACACCTGTACGGACATGAAGATCAACTTTTAGAGAATGTGGGTGGTGAAAAATTCGTTGATGTATCACTTGAAAGGGGAGAATACTTTGGAGAAGAGTATGTAGGACGCGGAACATGTATAGGAGATTATGACAACGACGGAGACATGGATGTTCTTATTGTAAATCTGAACGATAGCTGCCGGTTTTTACGAAATAACCAGGGGAATCAAAATAACTGGCTGATCCTTCGCTTGATTGGTACTTCAAGCAACAGGGATGGGATCGGCGCAAGGATTAAAATCAGTTCGGGTGGCAGTGAACAAATAGCCCAGAAAAAAAGCACAACCGGTTACATCTCCTGTAATGATCCCCGGATACACTTTGGAATCGCCGGTAATGAAATGGTAGAAAAGATCGAAATAAAATGGCCATCAGGGAGCGTTCAGGTTCTGGAGAATATCAGCGCCAATCAGATTCTTGATATTACAGAACCGTAAAGAAACAGTTTTATGAATACCAAACCTGTAATAATACTGCTCAAAATACTGATATTATGCATGTATATTATATTTTTTACAGCATGTAAAAGCAGATCATTAAATGATATGTTGATCATTACACAAACCTCCGGGAATATTAAGAATCTGAATTTTATCACAGGGGAATCATGGCGTTATGTACCCAAAGCCTTTATCACAGCCCTGGATCCTGATAAACCCGAATCATTAAAAGTTCTGACTGATGAATTTTATTCTGCATGCTACCCCGATATCTCATATGACGGAAAATACATGCTTTTTGCTGCACAACAGAAAGAAGGTGATCTATGGCAAATATGGGAAATGGTTCTTGGTAATCTTAAAAGCAGGAAGGTAATAGAGTTGAACGAAAATTGTATTGATCCGGCATATTTACCTGGCGGACGTCTGGTATTTACTAAATTGACAAAGAATGATACTGTAAAGGCAGCACATTGTTTGTATACTTGTAATCTTGATGGTTCTGGTATCAGACAAATTACCTTTAGCCCACATGCCAGTTTTGGTACGTCAGTTTTGAAAGACGGTCGTTTGTTAACTATCAGCAGACAATTATTTCCTGATCATAGGAATCCCATGCTTATGGCTATGAGACCGGATGGCACAAAGGCAGATATGTTTTACAAAGGTAACGGAGGTAGCGCGTTTATCAGCCGTGCACGGGAAACATCAGAAGGTAAAATAATATTTATTGAAGCTGATACAAATAGTGAGTTTTCCGGGAATGTGGTTTCAATAAATTATAACCGGCCTTTGCATACACGGATCAATATGACTGCTGAGATCACAGGTAGTTTTTATTCTGTTTTACCCGTAGAATCAGGTAAGTTTTTGGTATCCTTCCGTAAATCAGATACAGAACGTTATGCACTTTACGAATTTGACCCCGAAAAACAGAGCCTTAGCTACCCTATTTATCATAATCCTGACTATAATATCATAGATATTCTTGTGGCTGGTAAGTATGACAGGCCAAGAAAGTTGCCAAGCGAAGTGGATATGCATGTGAAAACAGGATTACTCCTTTGCCAGGACATCAATTTTATGGGATTCAAGTCAACATTGAATAATCCCGGAATTGTAAAAGCATCCATGATTGAGGTGCTGGGTACAGATTCAACGTACGGAGTAGTACCCGTTGAAGAAGATGGTTCTTTTTATTTAAAAGTCCTTGCTGATATTCCCTTTCAGATCCAGATTCTTGATGAGGATAGCAGTGTTCTATATGGTCCGTGTTCATGGCTTTGGTTGCGTCCTAATGAGCGGCGCGGATGTGTTGGTTGTCATGAAGACCTCGAACTGGTACCTGTAAACAGAATACCGCTCGCAGTAAGAAAAGATCCGGTAATCGTACCGGTATATATTACCGACATTAAGGAAAAAGTTATAGAATTAGAATGAAAATGAAAAAATTATTAATTACTCCTGGAGTTATTATATTGCTTGTAGTCGTTCTATATTCTCCCGTACACCGTTGGGCAAGAATGCATGTAAATTATATTACCGCTACTGATGACCATAAGCTGAATTGTTTCTCATGTCACCTCTATACCCAGAAAAGCGGAATTATTGCAAAACTGATTAATGCGGATTATTATTCACCTCTTAACCTGGCTTTATCCCGGGACGGAAGAAGGTTATTTGTAGTTACTGAAGAAGCCAATACGTTACTGATAGTTGACACAGAAAGCAGAAGAGTATTACATAAGATTAATGTTGGTAATCACCCTCACAGTGTAATATTGAATAATGACGACAGTAAGGCTTATGTAAGTAATCAATGGTCTGACAATGTATCGGTTATTGATCTGACTGAAATGAGAATAACAGATACCCTGCCAACAGGTAATGGCCCGGCAGGACTTACCCTGAGTTCAGATGAACAATTTCTGTATGTTGTCAATTCATATACCTGCGATGTATCTGTTATTGATCTCCAATCCAAAACAGAACTGAAAAGACTGGCTGCCGGGAATAATCCTACAGGGATCCAGGCGTCTCCTGATGGAAATAAAGTATTAGTTACAAGCAGGCGTGCACTGCTTGCACCCTATGGTGATCCGGTAATTACTGAATTGAGTGTGATAGATGTTAAAAGCCAGAGAATAGTTGACCGTAAGGATATGGAGTCGGCGTATATGATAGAAAACGTTGCCTTTACACCTGAAGGAGACCTGGCAATTATGACGCTTATCAGGCCAAAAAACTATATTCCATCAATCCAGGTTGAAAGAGGTTTTATGATGACCCATGGCATCGGGATAATAGAGCAAAAACCAGAGGGCAGGATAATCCAATTGTTATTGGATGAGCCCAATTCCTATTATCCTGATCCGTTCGATATTGTTATCACACCTGACGGGAGACGTGCTTTTGTATCCCATGCAGGGGTAGATTGTATATCAGTCGTTGATATTGACTCCATCCGGGCCCTTATAGATGAATCCACCACTGAAAAACTTAACTTTTATTCCAATCATCTGGGAATCAGCAGCAGATATGTGGTTAAAAGAATTCCAACAGGAGCCAATCCTAAAGGCCTTGTTCTTTCTCCAGATGGGAAATTGCTATATGTAGCAGAGCACCTGGAAGACAGGATTGCAATAATAAGTACCGGGAGCCTGGAGATAATAAACACCATTGACCTGAATGGGCCCGGGAGGATAACTGTGGCACGGCACGGGCGTCAATTGCTCAACAATGCCGGAGGCACCTTTCAAAACCAGTATGCATGCTATACGTGTCATCCCGACGAACATGAAGACGGCCTTTTATATAATATGGCCTCGAAGGATATGGGGCGTAACGTGGTAAACACACAGTCGTTACGAGATATTGGCGATTGCCCTCCCTTTAAATGGAACGGGAAGAACCAGACCATTTATAAACAGGATGGAATGCGGTTTTCAACAGTATTGACAAGGACTGAACCATACAGCGATAAAGAGCTTGATGCATTGGTCGCATATATTGTTACGGGAATAAAATATCCACCGAATCTGCTTTATAATCCGACCGGAGAATTAAATGATATGCAATTGCGTGGTAAAATGATATTTGAGCGTACACACGATAACTTCGGTAACGAAATCCCTGTTATGAACCGTTGTATTACCTGCCATCCGCCTCCTTATTTTACAAATATGAAAATGTTTGATGTCGGGACCCTTCTCCCAAGCGATGATTCAATATTATTTGATACACCGCATTTAAATAATATATATGCTTCACCACCCTACTTACATCATGGACGTGCTCTTACCCTTGAAGAAATATGGACCAAGTATGCGCCTGATGATATACATGGTGCTGTCAATGATTTTACAAAAATACAACTAAATGAATTGGTCGAATACCTGAGATCAATAGGCGGACCGGAATTATATAAGGAAGAAAAGGAAAAACTGGAGGCAAAAGTAGGAAAACGTTAAAACATTAAATCATTAAATCATTAAATCATTAAATCTATATATCATGAAAAAATTAATCAAAAAAAAGTTTGTTAGATATACCCTATTAATCGTTGTTATTTTGGGGGTAACTATCATCGGCCTAACATTGAATAGAAGATCCTTTGCTGATCAGAATGTATCCGGAAGAGATCGTGATTTAACAGATTTCTCCACCATTGAATCCTTGGAGAAAGCCAGGAAGGGATACAATGTTAAAAATGGTGCTGAGAAAATGCCTGTATATGGTAATTGGCAAAATTTCTACAAGAAAGATGGTTTGCCTTCTGATAAGGCTTATACTGTCCGTATCAACGGCGACCAGGTGCTGGTAGGGACACATGATGGATTGGCCGTCTATGAAAACGGAGAGTGGCGCACATATACCACAGAAGATGGCCTGGCACATAACGGAGTTGTTTCAATCGATGTGAACGTACTTACAGGGGACGTCTGGCTTGGAACGCTGGGCGGGTTGACCCGCTGGTCGGCAGGCAAATTTGAGACTTTCGACCAGTTCAACAGCGGTATGCCAAATGATCTGGTTTATAGTGTTTTTTGCTTTGGGAAAGATGTATGGATGGCAACCGGTGGAGGAGCCGGCAGCTATGATAATTATACCAAAAAATGGGAAATATTCACGGAGCAAAATGCCCCTATGCATGAACCGTGGACGTATTCAGTTTCAGCCGGTGACGGCAAGGTATGGATCGCTTGCTGGGGAGGCGGGGTGGTAGAATACAATATCGAAACAAAACAGTTCAGGGATTATAACGACCCCGACGGTTTTATGGAGATTGACCTGGATCCGGATGATGGTGTTATTCACGCTATTACTACAGCAACATACTATGCCGAAGGTATTTTGTGGGTTGCAACCTATTTTGGATTAAGCCGCTATGATGGTAGAAACTGGAAAGGTTATTTTGATCACGACTGCGGACTGATCAGTAACTTCATCAACTTTGTGAGGGCTGAAGGTCCGGTAGCATTTATATGCACTGATCTTGGATTGAGCACTTTTAACAGTGACACATGGGTTACATACAAAAGAAATGACAACAATGAAGATGGCAAAGCTATTGTCATGAAGGGAACCGAGGTCATCAAAGAAATTCCGTTATCCCCATCCATTTCACATAATTTTGTAATTGGTGTTGATGTTGAAGATGATGTGATTTGGCTTGCCACATCAAAAGGTGTTAGCCGCGGAGAAAGAATAAATTAAAAATCATAAATATGAAAGCACGTTTTAGAATTTTAGTGAATTTTGTCCTTTTTCTCCTGTTGTCGTTTTTTTATGTAAACGGACAGGAAAAAGTAGCAAACTATGGCAATATACCGGATGAAGTGGTTGCTTTTCGTAAATACCGAGAAGCCTATAAGTATCATTTTATTGAGCCCATGCAGTTTTATGGTGCCGGACGTGAGAAACCGGCTCCTACCGACCTGGAGGAGGTAAGGCTTGGGTTCCTGGGGCCATTGGAAGGTTCAATGATTGTTGATCTGGGAATGCAGATGTTGCAGGGATCCATGCTGGCTATTGAGGAGGCCAACAATAAGGGTGGTTACAATGGAACTCCCTTTAAGTTAATGGTACACAATGATTTTGGCCTATGGGGTGCTGCTGCTAATGAAGTAATCAAAATGGACGATGAGGGAATATGGGCCTGGGTGGGTACAATAGACGATATCAACTCTCATGTGGCTATAAGGGCAACTTTAAAATCAGAGATCCTTGTTGTCAATCCGGGTAATCCGGATCCTACTTATACCGAGACAGCCATACCATGGGTTATACGGGTTATTCCTGACGACCGGCAAAGCTGTTATGCTCTTGTTAACCGTGTATATAGGATAGACAACTACCCAAGGGTGGCTGTAATAAGAACCACCGGCCGCTATGGACGGGAGGGAACAAAGCATTTTAATCGTACAGCAACACGCTTAGGTTTCCCTATTATCATTGAAGAGCGTTTCAACGATGGAGAATCAGATTTTAAACCGCAGTTGGAACGCATAAAAAAAATCTCTCCTGATGCAATCCTGATGTGGGGAAATGCCAGGGAATCAGGACTGATTGTGAAACAAATACGTGAATTGGGGATGGAACAGCCCATATTTGGTTCTGACAGGATGGTTAGTCCCGAGTTTCTCAAAATTGCCGGAAAGCATGCTGAAGGTGTGGTAACAACCTGCCAGTATAATCCCAATACTGACGATCCGAAATATAAGGCATTTAAAGCTAATTATGTCAAAAGATTCGACCAGGAACCGGATGTATTTGCCGCTCATGCCTACGATGCGATCAATATAATAATCGAGGCTATTCATAAAGTGGGGCTGAACCGTGTTTTGATCCGCGATGTGGCTACAGATATGAAAACCTTTCAGGGACATGAGGGTATTACCGGCATTATGATTTTTGATGGAGCATGGAATAATATAAGACCTATTTTTATGGCTGAAGTCCATAACGGCAAATTTGAATTTTACCCAGCTCCGCCCTGGGTGCAGGCAAAGCAATGAATTGGATTTAAAGCTTCACGTAAGATAAATAAATATAATAGAAAGATAGATGGAATCAAAACATTACAATGACTTGTCAATTATGGGATGCACCGTTCCGACAAGGGTGAATAGAAAGTCGAAATCGGATGCAACACAGGTAAACATAAACGGAATCCATATTGGTGGTTCCGAAATTATTGTTATTGCAGGACCCTGTGCTGTTGAAAACAGGGAACAACTGCTTGAAACTGCTAAACAGGTGTCTTCCGCAGGTGCAAATATTTTAAGGGGAGGAGCCTTTAAGCCCCGGACCTCACCATATACTTTCCAGGGCCTCGGGGAAGAAGGGCTTAAATACCTGGCGGAAGCAAGAAAAGAAACCGGTTTGCCTGTTGTTACAGAAGCGATGGATACACGCCAGATGGACATGGTTTGCAAATATACCGATATCGTACAGATTGGTTCCCGGAATATGCACAATTACCCATTGTTGAAAGAAGCCGGCAGATGCAAAAAACCCGTGTTGTTTAAGCGCGGAATGATGGCAACCGTGGAAGAATACCTTATGGCCGCAGAATATATCCTCAGCGAAGGTAACCAGGATGTTATTCTGTGTGAACGGGGCATCCGCACCTTTGAAAATTGTACCCGGTTTACACTCGATCTGAGTGCGGTACCTTTACTCAAACGGCTGACCCATCTCCCTGTAATTGTTGATCCCAGCCATGGAACAGGTCATCGTTGGATGGTTCCTTCAATGGCAAAAGCTGCAATTGCCGCCGGGGCTGATGGTCTTATGATTGAAGTCCACAACAAACCTCTGGATGCTCTAAGTGATGGCAAGCAATCCCTGTACCCTGAAGATTTTGTTCAGTTAGTAAAGGATATTGAAAAAATAGCGCAGGCAATAGGAAGGAAAATATATCACCGTAAACCATCCCTGGTCTGATTCCTTTAGTGAATAACTAATAATTCATGATTCAATTCAGATTGTATTTTCTGGTTGGCTTACTAATGGCGTTTGGTACCGGTCCGGCTATCATTAAAGCTCAAACTTTAAATCAATCTGTTTCATCACCTACCACAACAATAAAAATCGGACTTGTAATTCCTGACCCGGAAGCTTTGGCAGCAAAACACGGCGCTGAACTGGCAATCCGGGAAGCAAACAGGAAAGGGGGTTATGAAGGACGTCAATTTCATCTTGTCATCCGCTCAACTGAGGGACCATGGGGAACAGGCTCAAAAGTATCGGTAAACCTGGTGTTTGATGAAGAGGTTGTGACTCTCATGGGTTCCCTGGATGGCAGGAATGCACACCTGGTGGAACAGGTAGCCACCAAAACCAGAGTTGCCTTATTGTCTGCATGGGCAACCGACATAACCCTGTCACAGGCTTTTATTCCATGGTATTTTCGGTGTGTACCAAATGATGATCAGCAGGCAATTGCATTGATTCAGGAGATTTATAAGAAAAGAAAGATAACCAATGTTGCGATAATTGGAACCGAAGACTACGACTCCAGGTTTGCAGTTCGCAGTTTTATTCAAACTGCTAATTCAATGAAAATTGCAGCACCCGGACAGTTCCTGTACCGGTCGTCTGCCCGGGATTTTCAAATGGCTCTAAGTGAAATCGATCAGAATGATATTGAGGCTATTGTATTATTTGGTAAACCTTCGCTGGCTTCAGACATCCTGCCAATGTTACAACAACGAAATAAGGACCTTAGCATCTTTGGGTCATTATCAATTATGGATGATCAAAAAGCATCAAGCCCCGATTGGAGTATCCTGGAGGATATTATTATAATATCTTCCGGACAATGGTTTACTGAAAAAGGTATTGCTTTTCAAAAAGAGTTTCAAAAAGTATATGGCTACCAGCCCGGTCCGGTTGCAGCTTATGCTTATGATGGCGTAAGTGTTATTATTGAGGTAATAAAAAAGGCGGGGCCTGACCGGGATAAGATAATTGATGCATTTTCTAAGATAGATTATAAAGCCGGCGTTACAGGTGAAATACAATTTGATAAAAATGGAAACCGCATCGGCAAGGTTGGTTTGATGAGAATTGACAACGGGAATCCGGTTCCTATTGAAAAGAATTACTAAAGAATGTTTACTTTTGTATATTGTGGGAAGTAAATCAGGAAGCGATCAACAGTCGGCAGTCAACAGTCAGCTTAAAAATGCAAAGTACAATGAAATTTAAATACATTATATTTTTAGCAATTTGGGTTATCACTGTTTTTTTCTACAGTTGTGTTCAGCAGAAAAGTAAAAAATCTGCCACAGCAGAAGAAATGATCACTGCAAAAACACTTGGATTAGCTTATCTTGAAGATAATCAATTAGAAAAAGCTGAAACTGAATTTCTGAAACTTATAGACTTTAACCCGGATGAAGTTTTAGGTTATGCGAATCTGGGAATTGTCTATTTAAGAATGGGATCATATCAGGAAGCGGAAGATTGGCTGCAAAAAGCCATCAAGATGGATCCAAAAGATCCGGATGTCAGGCTGATATTGGCTAAAGTCTATGAAATGAACAATAAGGCTGAAAAATCGATTGAAGAGCTTGAAAAAACAATTCAATTTTCACCGGGCCACGTTAAATCACTGTATAGCCTCACTGAGTTATACTCATCATCAACAGACAAAGAGTCCTTAAAAAAGCGTCATAAATATACACAAGAGCTGGTTGAGAAAGCACCCGGGAATATTGTTCCCCGGTTAAATTTAATTAATATATTGATTCAGGAAGACCAAACCGATAAGGCTTTGGAGCAAATAGAAAAACTGCAGCAACTTTTTCCGGAATTTCCAAAAGAAGCCATTGAATATTATGATAACACAAAGGCTGCACTGCAGGTTGCAGATGCTGATCAAGCTTCTGTTCCATTCATGATTTTCCATAATTATTTAAAGGTAACTACTCCATATCAGGCAGGTATTCTGGATTTAAAAGGGCCCGGAGGCTCTTTGGTTGGATCTCCGGTGATTACTTTTGATCAGCAAGAGGACAGATCCCAGGCTGGTGACTGGAAGTCACTCCTTGAAGCAATAAAGTTCACCGATATCACATCATCTGCCGGGTTGGATTTTCTAATGACCGGTCATCACACACACCTGACAGCATGTGATTATGATGGTGACGGGGATATAGATCTGTACGCAGGCTGTTTTGATCCGCAGTCTCAATCCTATAAGCACTATTTACTCAGAAATGAATGGGGAGTATTTAAGGATGGTTCAGAAGAAGCAGGCATCCTGCATCAGGGGATGGAATTGTCAGCTAAATTTGCCGATTACAACAATGATGGATTTCTTGATCTTTATATAGTAAAAGAAGGATCAAATATTTTATACAAAAACACCGGTGAGGGAACATTTATTGACGTTTCAGATAAAGCAAAAGTTGGAGACATTTCAGAAGGAAGCAGCTCATTGTTTTTTGATTTTGATCACGATGGAGATCTTGACCTGTTTGTTACCAGACCAAACTCAAATTTACTTTATCGAAATAATTCTGATGACACTTTTATTGAACATGCTGAGAAATCGAATCTGTCAGGTGGCAGTGTATTAAGTATTGATGCAGGGTTTGGTGATTTTGATGAAGATGGTGACATTGATCTTTTTGTAATAAACAATAATAATTCTAACACGCTCTATTCAAATCAGAGACAGGGGATTTTTAAAGATGTTACTGAAGGAAGCGGCTTGAAAAGCGAGGAGGGATCAAGTGCTGTTACAGTTGGAGATTACAACAATGATGGATTTTTAGACCTGTTTGTAACATCACTTAAAGCTGGGAATTGCAGATTATTTCGTAACCAGGGTAATGGCAGCTTTGAGGTAGATCATACATCAAAAGAGTTGGTTCAAACCCTTAAAAGCGTTCAGGCGTACGATGCATCTTTTCTTGATTTTGATAACGATGGGTTTCTTGATCTTCTGGTAGTTGGTGAATCAAATACAGAAGGTGGTAATGGCGTGTTTCTCTATCACAATGATGGAACAGGAAAGTTCTGGGTTGTATTGAATATTTTACCTGAAGATTTAACATCCGGAAGAGACATTCTAACTTTTGATTACAATGATGATGGTGATACGGATGTTGCTATTACAGGGATGAATGGGGGTGTTCGTCTCCTGCGAAATGATGGAGGGAATAACAATCATTTCGTTAAGATGAAACTGATTGGTCGCAGGGTAGGTAGTGCAAAGAATAATTATTATGGGATCGGGGCAAAAGTTGAAATCCGGTCCGGGGATTTATATCAATCAAAAGTTGTAACCGAGCCTAACATTCATTTCGGACTGGGTCCCCGTGCAAAAGCTGATGTAATACGTATTTTATGGACAAATGGTGTTCCACAAAATATATTCTTCCCCGGAACAGATCGGGATCTTGTTGAAGAACAGATGTTAAAAGGATCGTGCCCTTTTCTTTATACATGGAATGGAGAGAAATATGAATTTGTGAAAGACATTATGTGGAGAAGTGCACTGGGCATGCCCCTTGGTATTATGGGTGAACAGGAAGCAACAAAATATGCCTGTTCTGATGCTTCTGTTGATTATATCAAAATTCCGGGTGAATTCCTAAAACCAAAAAAAGGCAAATATTCAATTCAGGTCACGGATGAATTATGGGAAACAATATATTTTGATAAAATAGAGCTCATTGTACTTGATCATCCCGATTCAATCGACCTGTTTGTTGATGAAAGATTTACCCCCCCAGGTAATCCGGGTTATAAGGTTTACCAGGTTAGAGAAAAACACATACCGGTATCAGCAATTAACAAGAATGATGCAAACCTCCTGCCATTTATTGCTGAAAAAGATGACAAATATGTATCACATTTCAAACAGGGAAAGTATCAGGGAGTAACTGAAATGACCGACCTGATTTTAAATTTGGGTGAAATTGATCTATCAGAAGATATTTACCTTTACCTTAATGGCTGGATATTTCCATCTGACGCCAGTATTAATGCCTCAATTTCACAATCAGACGAGGTAAAAATAATTTCACCATACATTCAGGTAATTAATAAAAAAGGTGAATGGGAAACGATTATTGATAATATAAGCTTCCCAATGGGAAAAGATAAAACCATTGTAGTTGAACTTTCAGGCAAAATTCCTGCATCAGATTCACGGATCCGAATATGTACCAATATGGAAATTTACTGGGATCATATATTCTATACTAATTATAGTCCGTCAGCACCAATTCGTTCGAGTAAACTAAATCCATGTTCAGCAGACCTGCACTACAGGGGATTCTCACGCGAATACAGGAAAGGAGGCAGATATGGACCACATTGGTTTGATTATAACGATGTTAATACAGATCAGAAATGGAGAGACTTGTTGGGAAATTACACCCGTTACGGTGATGTGTTGCCTCTTCTTACAAAAGCAGATGACAAATACATAATACAAAATGCAGGTGATGAGATTACAATAAAATTTAGTGCTGAAAATTTACCTGAATTACCAAAAGGGTGGAAAAGAGATTTTCTTATCCATAGTGTTGGATGGGTGAAGGATGGTGATTTAAACACAGCAACCGGGAATACTGTATTACCCTTGCCATTTCATGGTATGAGCAGGTATCCATACGGATCTGAGGAATCCTATCCGTCTGATCCCGAATGCCTGGAATATATGAAAACATATAACACAAGAAAAGTTACCACTGAGAACTTTCGGAAAGCAATTATTGAGATAGATTGAATCAGTCGGCAGTCCACAGTCTACAGTCGGCAGTCCACAGTCCACAGTCCACAGTCCACAGTCCACAGTCTACAGTCGGCAATCGGCAGTCAACAGTCTACAAACTCATAATCCATGAATATTTATTAACTTTGATACTACTCAGAATAACTCTTTTACCTGGTTTTAATTAAAAATGAAAGAGCTATGAAAAAGAAGCTGAAACGTCGTGATTTTATTAATAATATCATAGCAATAACTATCGGAAGTGTAGCCTTGGGATCAAGTTGTATCAAGGAGAAAGATAAAAGTAACGGAAAAATTAAAGATTCAGCTGAATCAATCGGTGAAAACGAAATTTCAAGAAACCTGGAAATGCCCAGAGATCTGGTTATGAAACTGCTCGATCAAAAAGTAAATAACTATATGCAGATTTCAAATAATTGTGCACAAAGCAGTTTCTTAGCATTAAAGGAGCAGTTTGGTCTTAAAGGTGATGAAGTTTTAAAGGCTCTGACTCCTTTAGCAGGTATCGCGGAAAGAGGAGAAACATGTGGGGCTGTAATTGGGCCGCTTATGATTTTTGGATTGATCTATGGTCGGGGGGAAAACGAATTACATGACTGGGATATCTACAGAGATTCACTAATTCCTTCCGGTAAATTTTGCGAACTTTTTGAGAAAGAGTTTGGCAGTACCATGTGTCATGATATTCAAAAAGAAATATTTGGCAGCTGTTTTAATTTAACCAATCCGAAGGAACTTAAAGAATTCCAGGAAGCGGATGCTACAAACAAATGCAGTGCCGTTGTACGAAAGGCTGTACGCTTTGCTGCAGAAATTATTCTTGAAGAATGGGATAGAGGGAGTAGAGGGGATAAAGGGAATAGAGGGGATAAAGGGAGTAGAGGGGATAAAGGGAATAGAGGGAATGTTGAAGGTTTTTAAAGTTCAACTCTTCCTTTCAACTTTCAACTTTTAACTCTTTGGACAAATACGAATTATGAAAATATATACTTATAAGAATTATACAATAACAAAATGGTTTATATTCTTTTTGTTTTTTGTCTTTTTCCTTTGCAATTCAATTTTTGAAATATCTGCTCAAAACAGGCAGGTGCATTTCACAGATGTCACTGAACAAGCCGGGATTGATTTCCGGTATACATTTGGCGATTATACTTATGAGAATATTTTAGAAAGCAGCGGGTCCGGTATCACCATATTTGACTTTAACAATGACGACCTCCACGACCTGTATATGCTTAACGGAACCTATCTGGAAGGCATCTCTGATCCGGACGGAAAGGTGTTTAAAAATACACGCAATAAGCTTTACAAAAACAATGGTAACGGAACATTTACAGAGGTCTCAAAGGAAGCCGGAGTAGATGATCCAACCTGGGGTATGGCAGCAGGTGCTATTGATTATGATAATGATGGTGACGAGGATTTGTACGTATTGAATTATGGCCCAAATATTTTTTACCTGAATAACGGTGATGGAACATTTAGTGATATTACAGAATCATCAGGACTTAAAGGACCGGAAATGTTAAACGGATTTGTAAAATGGAGCGTTGGTGTTGCTTTTTGGGATTTCAATTCAGATAATAAAATTGATGCGATGGTAGGAAATTTCCTTGCATTTGACCCGGCATATGTTTCACCAAACACACCGGACATGATGCCACATCCATCTGAATATAAGGGACAGGCATCAATGCTTTACCAACAGCAATCAGATGGGCGGTTCATTGATGTTACAAAAAAACATGGATTATATTTTCCCGATTCAAAATGTATGGGATTAACCATATACGATTATGACAATGATGGAGATCTGGATATTTTCCAGGGGAATGACCATCAGTTAAATTTCCTTTTCAGAAACGATAATCTCAAATATACTGATGTTGCTGTACCCAGTGGCGTTGCTGCAAACAGTCATGGAGTACCAACGGGGTCGATGCATGGCTCAATCGGGGACATTGATAATGACGGATTGATTGACCTGCTTGTTGTCGATCTTCGGTACGGAGCCCTGTATCGTAATATCGGTAATGGACTGTTCGAGGATATTACCGAGAAAAGTGGTGTTGCCGGAGCATTTGCAGGAAAAGGTGCCTGGGGCGCTGAACTTTTTGATTATGATAATGATGGTGACCTTGATATATTTTCTGCAAACGGAACAGCAGAGGAACTAATTTTACAACCCCCTCTGTTATTGGAAAATGACGGAAAAGGACACTTTAAAAATGTAGGCCCTGAGCTTTGTGATTATTTTTCTACAAAGAGGTCAGGCAGGGCAGTGGCTATTTGGGACTATGATAATGACGGAGATCTGGATATAATTGTATCTCATATTGACCTTCAGGCAACAGCCACACTTCTTAGAAATGATGGAGGCAACTCCAATCACTGGCTTGGATTGAAACTGATAGGTAAAAACGGTCCCGCTTCCGCTATAGGCGCCAGGATAATTGTTAAAATTGGTGATAAAAAACGGGTTTATATAAATCAATGGGCAACAAGCTACCTCACAAACCACGATCCTCGTGTCCATATTGGTCTGGGACAGAATAGACATATTGACCGGATTGAAATTTTTTGGTCAAACGGGAAAAAAGAAACATACTATAATCCTCCCATTGATCGTTACCTGACGATAAAAGAGGGAACAGGAATAAAAGTAAATAGTAAATAGTAAATAGTAAATAGTGAAAAATGAGGTGAGTAGTTGAGTGGGTAAGTAAGGGGAGTAATGAGGAAAAAGAAAAAGAAAGAAGGAAGAGGTGAGTAGTTGAGTGGGTAAGTAAGGGGAGTAATGAGGGAAGAAGGCAAAAATGAATCGTGAATAAAACTATATATTAAATTTTAACTTAAAATGAAAAGAAACTTTTACATGATAGCAGTTGGACTTGTATTTCTTACATTGTCTGGAAATTCCCAGGAAATCGAAATCTTACCCTATACAGGAATTTCTGCTGACTATATTCTTCTCACAGGGAGTTTTGACGGAAAGTCATTCTTCGAAACAGAAAACGAAACAATATTAGTACCCAAATTAAAGCCCGCTATTGGTTTCGGGGTACAGTTTGGTATCAGGATGGGTAACGGAGCAATAGATTTTGCATATCACATTACCAGAATGGAATATACAAGTTTAGAAGATGGATTTTCTGGTAAGAGTACTACTCATCTGATAAGATATTTGAGTTATAAAAAGTATTTCAGTTCCTTCTCCGGGAAAAGAATAAATCCATATTTGGATATTGATTTATCTGTGGCATTTTCTCATTTTGAGAAAATATCATACCTGCTATATAATCAATCTGATTTCAGATCTGCCAATTTTGCAGGAGTAATTTTTGGTGCAGGCATAGGTACTCAAATAAATCTGACTAATAATCTTGCACTGGATTTTAAAGTTCTTCCTGAGATTTACATTGGAACAGATATCAGGTCGAAAGACAGCAAACGGTACGAAATTAAAAAATTTAACAACTTTCTGTTAATCAGTTCTGTTGGTGTTAATTACTATTTTAGCACAGAGTAATTGCATTTTTCAAAGTTAAAAATGGTAGCATGTGGTATATGCTATCGGACAATAGGATTATAAAAAAAGAAAGCCCGCCTACGCTAAAGCTTCGGCGGGCGAAGGTGGGCCCAGCTGGGCTCGAACCAGCGACCCCCTGATTATGAGTCAGGTGCTCTGACCAGCTGAGCTATGGGCCCCTATAAGTTAAAAGTAGAAAGTTAAAAGTAAAAAGTAAATAGTAAATCCACCTTCGCTAAAGCTACGGTGGACAAAGAAATTAAAAAGTGGGTGTGGGTGGGTGTGTGGGTGTGTTATGTAAAAGAACATGATTTGATTTGGGACTGCAATATTACGTAAATAGTAAATAATAAACAATTATTTAAAAGGCAAAAAGTCCTGCAGTACAGGCTTTATAAAATCAATCGATCTTTGAGACCGCTTTTAGTATTAACCGGATAACATTATCAACATTCTGATTAAATACTTTTAATACTTCTTCCCATGAAACAGGCTCCTCGTCATCTTTCCATGAGTCGTAATCTGTGCTCATGGCAATAGTAGCGTATGGGATACCAAGTTCATTAGCAAGGATCACTTCAGGGGCTATTGACATATTGATCACATCAGCGCCCCACATCCGGAACATCCGGGATTCGGCACGGGTAGAAAAACGTGGTCCTTCTATTGTAATAATGGTTCCTGCAGAATGATGTTTAAGTTGCAATAACCTGGCAGAATTGATGAGTATCTCCCTTAGATTATTGTCAAAAGGATCTGCCATAGGAACATGTTTCAGATCTTTTTCATTAAATTCTTCGAAAAATGTAATCTTCCTGTGGCGCGTAAAGTCAATGAACTGGTCGGGAATAACCATATCCCCCCTGCATATTTCTTCTTTCAGGCTGCCACATGCGGTAGTGGTAATTATATGCGTACATTCAACCTCTTTTAAGGCATAAATGTTTGCCCTGTTGTTGACCTGTGTCGGCGGAATAGTGTGCTTTCTGCCATGTCGTGAAAGGAGAACCACATCATTATTTTCAATTTTTCCAACAAGAAGCGATGAGGCGGGTTCTCCAAATGGAGTGCCAACTTTTAGCTCTTTTGCATTTTTGAGTATATCCGGATCTTCAAGACCCGATCCGCCAATGATACCGATCTTTGCCATAAAATTATATTATTGTATTGATATATGATAACAGATATTTCCCTGCCTCATCCAGATCTTTACCAAAAGTAATTAACCCTTCTTTATGACCTCCCATAACAATTATCTTTTTTTCAAAAGCATCTGTTTTTTTAAAAAGCCTGGTAACCTCGATAGCCATTTCAGGAGTTCCGTATTCAACTTTTTCCGATGTGGTAGGCACTTTGTTAAGCAGCTTCTTCCAAAAAGCCAGACTGTGAATATGAATAATGCCATTGATCTCAGGATGAAACTCATAAATTACTGCATGTGTCAGTGATTCGGAAGAAGCCTTAACCGGGCCTGAGCAATTTACCATGTTATTGGAAATACTGTAGTCGGTTACTTTTACATAATGTTCTGCATTTAGTTTTTCCAGATTTCCTGTTGAAGAGCCGGAAATAATAAACCGGGTGGATGGCTTTGTTCGTAAGCTGATATTTCCAAAACCTGTTCCATCCGGAGTTGCCCCAATCAGGTTCAAGTCATATAAAATATCGCGCCATGTGTTCAGTTTTATTAACTCATCATCAGAAATAACCGGAGGACATTTATTCCAGTCGCAGATAAATTTTATATTTCCATCACGGTTATTGTTTTTCATTTGCAGGGAATTTTTTATGGATATCATCCCGGTTGGCTTTACATATTCCTCTTTCTGTTATCAAACCGGTAACAAGGCGTGCAGGAGTAATATCAAAACCATAATTCAATGCAGGTGTATTTTCAGGGGCAATTCTTACATCAACAGAATGGTTATTATACCAGCCTTTTACAGTAAGCACTTCTTCAGGATCTCTTTTTTCAATAGGTATTTGAGCGGTATTTTTTAATGTCCAGTCGATAGATGTTGATGGAAGAGCAACATAAAATGGAATATTATTGTCTTTTGCAGCCAGTGCTTTCAGGTAGGTTCCGATCTTGTTGGCAAAATCACCATCCGGAGTCATACGGTCGCTGCCAACGATCACCATATCCACCGATCCTTCCTGCATCAGTTGCCCGCCGGTATTGTCAGTTATTAAAGTGTGCGGGACTCCATGTTCACCAAGTTCCCATGCGGTAAGACGTGCCCCCTGATTCCTGGGACGTGTTTCATCCACCCAGACATGCAGGTTAATGCCTTTATTATGAGCCATATAAATTGGGGCAGTAGCTGTTCCGTAATCAATGCACGCCAGCCAGCCGGCATTGCAATGAGTTAAGATATTAACTTGTTGATCCTTTTTATGTTTTGTAATATTTTCAATTAGTGGTAATCCGTAAACGCCTATTTTCCGGCTGTTTTCCAGTTCTTCATTTTTCAAGTTGATTGCAGTTTGTAATGCGATCTTTATTTGTTCATCAGGTAAATTGCTTTTTCTTATACCTTGAAGCATCCGGTTAACTGCCATAGCAAGATTTACAGCAGTTGGGCGGGCTGATTTTAGTTTATTGGCGATCCTGGTAATTGTTTGATTTGTAGGGGGCTCCGTGCTATTCTGCAAAGCAAGGTAAATACCGAAAGCTGCTGTTACACCGATCAATGGTGCTCCCCTAACAGCCATATTGCGGATAGCCATATAAACATCATCAATAGTTCTCAGTTCAAGAATTTGGAAAGAAAATGGCAGATAACGCTGGTCTATAATCTTAACAACCGAAAGATCAGTATTGTCAATCCAGATGGTGTGATAATGTTGTCCCTTAACATTCATTTAAATGACAGGCTAAACGAATATTTTGTTAACTTTACTATTGATCAAATGTAATTAAAATGATTAAATGATAGAATGGGGGAAATGAGGTGATGAGGAAATGGAGTGAAGTTTTAACCAGATTGTCAAATAAATGAACTGTCATAAGCTTTACGAAAAGTCATGAAAGATTGCTTCTCCGCCAGCTGGCGGATCGCAAAATCCGTATTCTTATTAAGCTATAATGGTATGTACAAATTTTAATTTAGTCATTACAAACTTAAGGCACTAAATAATTATAATAAATCTGTTATTGATGAAAGAAAAAAGGAACTCATTTAGAAATATCATATTTGATCTGGGTGGTGTATTACTTGATTTGGATGTTCAGAAAACTTTTAATGCCTTTGGTGAAATGAGGTTGAGCAAAGAAGTAATTATGGAGAGATATAACAGTGAGGGAAATTTCTTTTTTCAATTTGAAAAAGGTCAGATATCAGCAAATGAATTCAGGGCATCTCTCAGAACAATGATCGGTAATTCTGTGTCAAATGAAAAAATTGATTATGCATGGAATGAAATGCTAAGAGGGTTTAAAAAAGATACGATAAGATTATTGTCTGATTTATCAGGAAAATATTCCCTTTATCTGCTAAGTAATACCAACGAAATACATTTGCCTTTTTATTCTGAACAGTTCCGGGAAACATCAGGTGGAATAATGATCAAAAAACACTTTACAGAAACTTATTATTCTCACATAATAGGAATGCGGAAACCTGAACCGGAATCATTCAGATATGTTTTAAAAGATGCAGGTATCGAGCCGAAAGAAACTTTGTTTATTGATGATTTTGAAGAAAACTGTGTTTCTGCCAGGGAAGCAGGCCTGGTCGCACATCATTATAAACCGGATGAAAACCTGAAGGATGTTTTAGAAAAATTTGATATTATTTGATATCCGTTTCGGTAAATGATATGGTATAATTTCCGACACCGGTTTCTCCGAGTGTTGCACCTACCCGGAGGTATCTGCTCATACTTCCTCCGGAACCATCGCCAACGGATGCCTGGAGAATTTGTCCCGGTGTGCCTTCGGTTTCATCAACAACAACCGACCGGTCTGCGTTAAATATTTTATAGTTCATCTTTATGTCATCAGCAGTTGGAGTGAGGGTGAAATCCACTGTTTTATTTAAATCGATAAGAAGAATAAAAAATTCAAAATCACCATATTGATTATCCTCTGAAGCATTAACGAGAATTGTACCTGTGATAACTCCTGAAGGATAAGAATCAACTATGCGAGCATTTTCAAAAGTATCATCCGGCTCATTAGAATCATTGGCTTGAAGAAGAGTTATGGTAAGTTCATATTTCCCTTCCTGCTCACTGTTTTTATCATATATTTCAATATAGTACGAACTGGTTCTTGTAGACAGGCTGATGTTCATATTTATTCCGGCATTCCCGGTAAAAGAGCCAAACTGATTGCCCTGGCTGTCATATAAAACAGCAGTCAATTCCATTTCTGCAGTAAGATTATTTATTTCAATAAGGGCTTTATCAATGATCCCGTTTGTTTCAATTGAAAAGGAATACCAGTCATGATCTCCTTTGGCAATAGAAGCATCAATCTGTTCGCCGAGAGTGAGTTCAAAAGCTTCATTCCTGCTGTTATTGGGTTCAAGGTTATCTTTAAACGGATCTTCTTTTTCGCATCCTGACATGATTAACAAAACAGGAATTGTCAGGATTATCCAGAATATGTTTTTTATTTGTTTCATAACAATTTGATTTTTCAAGGTTAACAAAAAAAATGCTTTTCAATAAACTTATATAAAGATAAGTTAAAGCGTTAAAATAATCAATTACAAATTACAAATTAAAAATTACAAATTAAGGATTTCTCCAGTCACCGTTCTTCTTTATAAGTATTACCAGTTCATTAACGGCATCCTTTGAAGGGATGTTTCTTCTTATAACTTCTTTCTTTTTGTAGAGAGTGATTTTCCCTTTGCCTGCACCAACATAACCATAATCAGCGTCTGCCATTTCTCCCGGGCCGTTCACAATACATCCCATTATTGCTATTTTAAGTCCTTTAAGGTGACCGGTTGCTTTTTTTACTTGTGCAGTAGTTTTCTGCAGATCAAAAAGAGTCCTGCCGCATGAAGGACATGAGATAAATTCAGTTTTACTGATCCTAACCCTGCCTGCCTGTAACAAACTGAAAGATGCAGAAAGAGTTTGTTCCTGAGTTTTATTTTTTTCATTGATCAGCCATATTCCATTACAAACATTTTCAAGAAACAGAAGTCCAAAATCCCCTGACATTTTAATTATAAAGGCTTCATGGTCTTTCTCATTGTAGGTCTTTTTAATAATTAAAGGGTTCCGGAAGTTATTTTTATAGTAAAAGTTAAGAAATTCATAAAAGCCGGAAGGTTCCCGGTGAGGTTGAAGTTCCAAAATAAAAACAACATTTATTCCTTTGGCGACAGGAATAATACTATCCGGATTAGTGGCAGGGTCAATATTCACAAAATTCAGATCTTTATTTATTAAACCTGATGTTAAAAATTCATTTGTTGTAAGTAGAGGGAAAAGATTTTTATAAATGTTTTGAAGTCTCAACCAGAGAGTATAAGGAACTATCAATTTGGTATCCTGTGAATAGTTTTCAATTTCTGTCTCTTTTTCAACAAAGAGATAATCCGGCACATTTTCTTCAGTATTATTACCAATAGGGTGGGATGAGATTACTACAGGAACAGAGTTACCGCCAATATTTTTTACGTTGTTAAACAGGGTGCCGGACATTTTGTGAATAAGTGAGAAAAACATTCTTTTTTGTACAGAAACCGGATGCTTTCTGGTAGAGAAATTTTCAACAATATTTATAGCTGCCGGAATTTCTTTTTCAGGATCTTCTGTAAGCGATACCCTGATAGTATCCCCGATACCCTCATTTAGTAAAGTTCCTATACCTACAGCCGATTTTATCCTTCCGTCTTCTCCATCACCGGCTTCAGTAACACCCAGGTGCAGGGGATAATTCATCTTTTCCTGTAGCATCGTTTTTACAAGAAGCCGGTTGGTTTTTACCATTTCACGGGTATTGCTGGATTTAAGTGAAACAACCAGGTTGAAAAAATCTTCCTTTTGGCAGATCCTTAAAAATTCCATAGCCGATTCAACCATTCCCTCCGGAGTATCGCCATATCGTATCATCATCCGGTTGGATAATGATCCATGGTTTACTCCAATACGTATTGTTGTACCATTATTTCTGCAAACATTCAAAAGATGTAACAACCGTTGTTTGATATTCTCCTTTCCCTGATTATATTCTTCTTCAGATATGGAAGATGGAGGATTTTCTATTTGTTTATCTACGAAGTTACCCGGGTTGATACGTACTTTTTCTACATTCCCTGCAGCAATCTCAGCAACACCCGGACTAAAATGCACATCGGCGATAATTGGAGTTGAAAATCCTTTGTTCTTCAGTTCACTGCGAATAAAAGCCAGGTTTTTTGCCACATTTTTGTTCTGGGCAGTGATACGCACGTAGTCAGCTCCTGCTTTAATGATCCTGATGCACTGTTTTACAGTTGCAGCAGTATCCATTGAATCAGTATCGGTCATAGATTGAATCCTGATGGGATTATTCCCTCCCATCGGAATATCACCAACATATACTTCCCTGGATTGCCATTCAGGATTTTTCATTGTTTAATAAATATTAGGCTAAGGCTAAGGCTAAGGCTAAGGGCGCCAACGCTAAAGCCTATTCTACTTACCAAAATTAGTATAATAATAATCAAACATTACTTTTTTAATTAATTTACGAGGCTGTGTTTTTGAGATTTAATAAATTTGAAAGACTTTTCAAAGCATTTAAAGTTATGCAAATATATTGTATTAGATAAAAGAATATTAATTTTCAGCAATATGAAACAAATAAAAAATTCTAAACAAATGAAAAACTTTTTGAACAGAATCAGTCTTCTTATCGCCTTGCCAATATTATTGTTTTCCTGTAATCAAAAAACAGACAATAAATTTCCTTCCAATGTGACGGAAGTGCTTGAAATGGCAGGGACAAACCGCTCAGAGCTAGAGAAGGTGATAAATTATTACCTTGATGCCGGAGATACACTTAAGCTACAGGCAGCTTATTTCCTTATAGGGAATATGGCTGATAAGGAATATATCACCTATGCTGTTGCTGATTCATCCGGAGAGGAAATAGGATTCAGGGTGTTGGATTATCCTGATTATAAAACTCTTTCAGAAGCATGGGATTCCATTACGAAGGTACGTGGCAAATTGCATCAGAAACGCACAGGTGTTTTTCATGATTATGAAGAGATCACCGCTGAATATCTGATCAGAAATATCGACATGGCGTTTGATGCATGGAATAAACCATGGGCTAAACATTTGAATTTTGATCAATTTTGCGAATATCTATTGCCATACCGAAGCACGAACGAACCTCTTGAAAACTGGCGGACTTTGCTTACAGAGAAATATGCATGGGTTAACGACTCAATGACAGATCCAAATGATCCCGTGGAAGCTTGCAGATGGATCAATAATGATATAAAATCGTGGTTCAGATTTGATCCCCGGTATTATGAGCGTGCCACCGACCAGGGATTAGAAGAGATGATGAAGGTAAAAATGGGTCGTTGTGAAGACATGACTAATCTTGCCATTTATTCCATGAGGGCTATGGGCGTTCCTGTGACAAGTGATTTTACGCCCTATTGGGCAAAAACCGGTAATAATCATGCCTGGAATATGATACTGAATAATGAGGGTAAGGTTGTTATTTTTATGGGTGGCGAATCCAATCCCGGAGATTATCGTTTAAACCAGGCAAAAGCCAAGGTTTACAGAAAAACATTTGCCAAGCAGTACGGAAATCTGGCAGACTTGTCGGAAGAGAAAGAAAAAGCGCCCAAATATATTAATCGTAGCAATATAGTGGATGTTACATCAGAATATATTCCTGTTGCCGGTGTTGAACTTACTCTTGAAAAAAAGGTTCCTGATGGCGAAAAATTTGCCTATATCTGTGTTTTTAACACCGGTGAATGGAAGGCAATCCACTGGAGCAGGATTGATGATGAAGGAAAAGTGAATTTTACCGGTATGGGAACGGACATTGCTTATTTGCCTGCCTTTTATATTGACGGGAATATTGTTCCGGCAGGAAAGCCTTTTATTCTTGATAATAACGGGGATGCAGTTTATGCCAAACCTGATACTGAAAACCCACGTACACTGGAATTGATATCCACTACCAAAAGGATCACTAAAAACACAACTGATAATATTGAGAAAGTTTTTTTGAAGGAAGGGGAGACCTATGAACTATTTTTCTGGGATGATGGATGGGTGTCGTTTGGGAAAAAGGAGACCGGCGGAAAACCCCTGGAATTCAAAAACGTTCCTTCCGGTGCCCTGTACTGGCTAATCAACATAAAACCTGCCAAAGACCGTCCGGAAAGGATTTTTATTTTTACGGATAAGGGAAAGCAAGTGTGGTATTGAAGAAGTTGAAAGTTGAAAGTTGAAAGTGAAAAGGAGAAGAGGTGATGAGGAAATGAGGAAATGAGGTGAAAAATGCAGTGATGCAATTTGAAGAAGTAAATTAAAAAAAACAACCAGCACCCAGTAACCAGCACCCAGTATCAAGGCAAAAATCATCTGATTTTCCATTCAAAACCATCTTTTTTATCCATAATTTCGATACCTAATTCATTAAGGGTTTTACGGATAATATCAGATGTTTGAAAATCTTTGTTTTTTTGAGCTTCAAGGCGGAAATCCAGGATCATATCGATTAATTTACCTGAAAGTTTCTTTTCACCGCCTTCAGCTTTCCGGGAGGTGTCCAGACCAAAAATATCAAAAACAAAACTTTGATACAGATCTTTCAATTCATTAAGATCATTATTACTAATGGACCCTGTACCGCTTTCAATAGAATTGATCAGCCTGATACCATCAGACAGATGAGCGATAGCCATTGCAGAATTAAGATCATCGTTCATGGCTTTGTAACATTTTTCTTTTAGTTCTGTTACATTTATGGTTGATTTACCTGAGGGTTTTATTTTCTCAAGAGTTTTCATTCCGTTAAACAGTCGCTCCAATCCTTTTTCTGCAGCCTGAAGTGCCTCATTCGAAAAATCCAGTGTGCCGCGATAATGTGCCTGGAGTATAAAAAACCTTATGGTCATAGGGTGGTAGGGCTTCTCAAGCATTTTATGTTCACCTGAAAATAATGCGTCCAGTGAAATTGCATTACCCAGGGATTTCCCCATTTTCTGACCGTTAAGAGTAATTAAATTATTATGCATCCAGTAACGTACCGATTCTTTTCCAAGAGCAGCGGTAGACTGGGCTATTTCACATTCATGATGGGGGAAAAGCAAATCAATCCCACCACCGTGAATATCAAACTGTTCGCCAAGATATTTTGTACTCATAACCGAACATTCAAGATGCCAGCCGGGAAATCCTGAACTCCATTCAGATGGCCACTGCATGATATGTTCGGGAGAGGCTTTTTTCCAAAGGGCGAAGTCAAAAGGATTCTTTTTTTCACTTTGTCCGTCAAGTTGGCGTGTGTCGCTCTTCATATCTTCCAGTACCCTGCCTGAGAGTTTTCCATATTGATAGTTCTTATTGTATTTCTCAACATCAAAATAGACTGATCCGTTAATTTCATAAGCATAGCCATTTTCAAGGATCTTTTTTACAAATTCTTGTTGTTCAATAATATGACCTGATGCATGTGGTTCAATACTTGGTTCAAGCATATTCAACTGACGCATATTCTCATGATACCTGTTGGTATAAAGCTGTACCACCTCCATAGGTTCAAGCTTTTCAATCCTTGCCTTTTTTGCAATTTTATCCTCTCCTTCGTCCGCATCACTTTCAAGATGCCCGACATCAGTAATATTTCTTACATACCTGACTTTGTATTCAATGTGTTTCAGATAACGGAACAACAGATCAAAAGTTATTGACGACCGGGCTTGTCCCAGGTGGGCATCCCCATAAACAGTGGGTCCACAGACATACAGACCTACATGGGGAGGACTAATAGGTTCAAACTTTTCCTTTTTCCTGGTAATTGTATTGTAAATGTATAAGTCTTGCATTTTTTTAAGGCGCAAATGATTATTAGACAAAATTAGCAATTATTGTATAGGAAGGGGATAAGTTAAAAGTTAAAAGTTAAAAAGTTTAAAGTAAGATGTTAAGGGTTATAAGTTGAGAAGATTAAGAGTCTTACAAATAAACTTGTACTTTAAGAGTTTATAAGTTTAGTAGTTGAGTAAGTTGAGTGGGTGAGTAGTAAGAGAAGAAGCGAAGAATTTGAGGTTTTGAAGATGTTACGGGTTACGAGTTTCGGGTTTGTGTGGGTGTGTGAAGAATCAAGCTTTCTGAGTTTTAGTTGCTATTTTTTGGAGAAATAAATTATTCACTCTAAATTTGTAGTCAATTTTCAAATATTCTTCCACAGGAAGTTTGATTATTAAGAAGAGGCGAGAGAATAGGCTCTTTGACCCTCTAGCAACCTCCTTATTCCATGAGGAAGGTGCTAATACCTAATCCTGCAAAAGCGGGAAATGATAATTAAAATGAAAAACAGGATAACAGAAGAAATAGAAAAACGTGTTCTTGTGCTTGATGGCGCCATGGGGACAATGATACAATCACACAGGTTGGAGGAGCAAGATTTTCGGGGAGAACAGTTCAGATCAGTCTCAAAGGATCAGAAAGGTAACAACGATTTGCTTAACCTGACTCAACCTGAGATTATTCGTGATATTCACCGGAAATACCTGGATGCCGGAGCAGATATTATTGAAACTAATACCTTCAGTGCCAATCGTATATCCCAGGCTGATTATGGGATGGAGGAGTATGTATACCGCATAAATTTTGAAGGTGCAAAAATCGCTTCTTCCTGTGCTTCGGAATATACCACGAGGGATCAAAACAAACCCCGGTTTGTAGCAGGATCAATAGGTCCGACAAATAAAACAGCTTCACTCTCATCCCGGGTGGAAGATCCCGGATACAGGGATGTAACTTTCGATGATTTTGTGAAGATTTACAGTGAGCAGGCAATTGGTTTGATTGAAGGAGGAGTTGACCTATTGTTGGTTGAAACGGTATTTGATACCCTTAATGCTAAAGCTGCATTATACGCTATCCGGCAGTTGCAGATTGAGAAACGAATTGACATACCGGTAATTGTTTCGGTAACTATTTCGGATTCCAGCGGTCGCACACTTACAGGACAAACACCTGAAGCGTTTATAGCTTCTGTTTCGCATGCTAACCTTCTGGGTATAGGGCTGAATTGTTCTATGGGGGCAAAGGAACTAAAACCATATGTTGAAGAATTATCCGCAAAAGCCCCGTGGTATGTAATTGTTTATCCAAATGCCGGGTTCCCAAACCAGTTTGGGGAATATGATGAATCTCCAAAAGCAATGGCATCACATATAAGTGGATTTCTTGAACACAAATTAGTAAATATTATTGGTGGTTGTTGCGGTACTACTCCGGAACACATTAAAGAATTTGCAAAGCTGGCAGAAAAATCCGAAAAAAGAATTCCACCCCAATTATCACACAATCTGAATTTAAGCGGACTTGAGCCATTGACCGTTTTCCCGGGGAGCAATTTTATTAGTATTGGTGAACGGACTAATGTTTCCGGATCAAAGAAATTTGCCGGATTAATACGTGAAGAGAAATACGAAGAGGCTCTTTCGGTAGCAAAACAGCAGGTAAACGGGGGAGCACAGATACTGGATATAAATATGGATGAGGCTTTGCTGGATTCGGAAAAAGCAATGGAAAAATTCCTAAGGTTAATTGCATCCGAACCTGAAATAGCCAGAATTCCGGTTATGATCGATTCCTCTGAATGGTCTGTGATTGAGACAGGGTTAAAGAATCTTCAGGGGAAAGGAGTAGTTAATTCAATCAGTCTGAAAGAAGGAGAGCAGATATTTAAAAACCAGGCACAAATAATCAGAAATTATGGGGCAACTGTGGTGGTGATGGCATTCGATGAAAAGGGACAAGCTTCTAATTTTGAAGATAAGATAAAAATATGCCGCCGGGCTTATGAAATCTTAACAAAACAAGTAGGATTTCCTCCCGAAGATATCATTTTCGATCCCAATATACTTACAATAGGAACAGGTATTGATGAACACAATAATTATGCTGTTGATTTTATCAGGGCTACCCGTTGGATCAAGGGGAATCTTCCCCATTCAAATGTGAGTGGAGGAATAAGCAATTTATCATTCAGTTTCAGAGGAAATCAAACTATCAGGGAAGCGATGCATTCTGCTTTTCTTTATCATGCTGTAAAAGCCGGTCTTGATATGGGAATTGTTAATGCAGGAACACTTACGATATATGATGAAATTCCGGCAGATCTGTTGGAGCGGGTAGAGGATATTATTTTCAACCGGCGCCCTGATGCTACAGAAAGACTTATTGAATTTGCAGGGAAAATTAAAAAGACCGGTCAGGCAGAAAAGGCAAAAGAATTATGGCGGAAAAAGCCAACAGAAGAGCGATTGATCTATGCTCTGGTTCATGGTATTACTGAATATTTAAAGGATGATGTAGAAGAAGCCCTAAAACAGTATCCGTCAGCAATTGATATTATTGAGGGTCCTTTAATGCGTGGGATTAGCCGTGTAGGAGATCTCTTTGGGTCGGGAAAAATGTTCCTGCCACAGGTGGTTAAAAGTGCCCGTGTAATGAAAGTGGCTACAGAATTGCTTGAACCGTTTATCGTATTTGATGAACCGGGAAAAGCAAAGAGATTGAATAAAGCGGGGAAGATACTTTTAGCCACTGTGAAAGGGGATGTGCATGATATTGGAAAGAACATTGTAGGGGTTGTCCTGGGTTGTAATAACTATGAAGTGCTCGATATCGGTGTGATGAAAACCGTTGAGAGTATTATTGAAGAAGCAAAGAAAAACCAGGTGGATATTATAGGTGTCAGCGGGTTAATTACCCCGTCATTGGGCGAGATGGTTCATCTGGCAAAGGAGTTTGAAAGAGCAGGGTTGAATATTCCATTGTTAGTAGGTGGTGCAACTACTTCAAAAATGTTTACCGCAGTTAAACTTGATCCTGAATATTCGGCAGGAGTGATACATGTGAAAGATGCTTCACGCAGTGCAGAGATTGTAAATAAATTGATTTCTAAAACAAAAAGAACCGGCTTTCTGAAGGATGTTCGTGCTGATTATGCCCGGTTAAGAGAGATAAGGCAAAACATTAAACAAAAATATATTAGCCTGAAGGATGCACGTGATAAAAAATTCCGGATCAGTTGGTCTGAAAAAGAGATTTATGCTCCAAAAGACCCCGGGATTCACCTGTTCAAAAAATATTCACTCGGGGAAATAAAACCCTATATTCACTGGACATATTTTTTTCATGCCTGGGAATTTAAGGGGAAATTCCCGGAGATATTGGATCATCCTGAAAGGGGAAAGGAAAGCCGAAAATTATATGAAGATGCTCAGAAATTTCTGGATCGTATTATCCGCGAGGAGATACTCGAAGCCCGGGCTATACTTGGTATTTTCCCGGCAAATGCAAGAGGTGATGATATTGAAGTTTATGCTGATGAAAAAAGGGACCGGGTATTAACGGTTTTAAATATGCTTCGGTCGCAATCAGAAAAAACCAATACCGGAGATAACCGCTCCCTGGCAGACTATATTGCCCCGGTAGAATCAGGGATCCCTGATTACATTGGTGCTTTTGCCGTATCGGCAGGATTTGGAGTGAATAAATGGATTGAAGGGTTTGGTAGCCGGAACGATGATTATCAAATTCTAATGCTTAAAACCCTGGCTGACAGGTTGGCTGAAGCGTTAACAGAGCTTCTGCATCAGCGGGTAAGAAATGAATTTTGGGGATTTGGTAAAGATCAGGATCGATCAATTAAAGATCTTTTCAAGGGAAAATATCAGGGTATTCGTCCCGCGTATGGATACTCATCCTGCCCTGATCATTCTGAAAAGGATAAAATTTTCAAACTATTGAATGTAGAAAAAAATATTGGGATAACTCTTACAGAAAATTTTATGATGGATCCGGCTGCATCGGTAAGCGGACTGATCTTTGCACACCCTCAGGCATCATATTTTGATGTAGGAAAAATACAGGAAGATCAGGCGAAGGACTATGCTTGGAGGAAAAGAAGCGAAGATGAGAGACCTTAACTCGTAACCCGTAACAATTTATACAAACAATATGACTAAAAAGATCATTGACATACTAAAGAACACAAAAAAGACATTTTTTTCATTCGAGTTATTACCTCCACTGAAGGGTAACAGCATAGAAAGCATATACCAGACAATTGATCCGTTGATGGAATTTAATCCTTTGTATGTAAACGTCACTTATCACCAGGAAGAAGTTGAATATAAAAAGCGGGAAGATAAGTTATTGGAAAA
>JAUXED010000177.1 GCA_030618105.1 Bacteroidota bacterium
GTAAAGATTATACTTTAGATAGTTTGTTCAATCAGGGTTATAAGGCTGTATTTCTTGCTACCGGTTCGCATCAATCATTGAAACTTGATGTACCCGGTGAGGAAATTGAGGGTGTAATACCGGGCATGCAAGTACTTTCAGCATTAAATCTTGGGAAGAAAATAGAACTTGGGAAACGAGTGGGGATTATAGGTGGAGGGAATACCGCAGTTGATGCTGCCAGGCGTGTGTTACGTGCAGAAATATCAGAAAGTGTAACCATGATTGATGCAGCAAGAAGCGCATTACGTACCACAAAACCCGAAAGTGTTACAATATTCTACAGGAGAACTATTGATGAAATACCTGCTTATAAAGAAGAGGTAGACGGAGCAGGGGATGAAGGTATAAAAATTGAATATTTAACAGCTCCAAAAAGAATAATTTCAAGTAGCGGAAAATTAAAAGCTTGTGAATTCATAAGAATGAAGTTAGGTGATATAGATGAATCGGGCAGAAGACGACCGGTGCCGATAGAAGGTTCTGAATTTATTGTTGAACTGGATACTCTTATTGTTTCAATAAGCGAAAGTCCTGATATTTCATTTCTGAAAAATGAGGGGCTTGAGTTTTCAAAATGGGATACAATTTTAATTGACCAGGAAACCTGTCTTACTAAAAGACCGGGGATCTTTGCCGGTGGTGATGTGGTTACCGGTCCTAATACTGTTGTTGATGCTGTTGCCGCGGGAAAAATTGCTTCAGAATCTATTGATCAATATTTAACAGGGAAAGAGGTAAAACGGGAGTATAAACTAACCCGACCCTCAAGATATATTGAACCTATCGAGTTTTCGGACGAAGAACTGGATGAATTATTATTAGCCAAACGATCGGAAATGCCTCTTTTGTCTTCTGAAAAGAGAAAGTACAACTTAATGGAGGTGTATCAGGGATTAACTGAAGAACAAGCAATTAAAGAAGCAAAAAGATGCCTGAGATGTGAACTTGAAACAGAAGACGGGAAGAGGTTCTTGAAGAGTCTTGAGGAAGTGAAGAATGGAATTGTGGAATGATGGAACGATGGAACGATGGAACGATGGAACGATAGAACGATGAACATATAATACATAACATATATGAAAATAAAAATTGACGGGATAAATTTTAACGCACCTGAATATTTCACAATACTCGATGCAGCAAGATTTCTCGGTTTAGACATTCCGACACTATGTTATCATGAAGGCTTGTCACCAGGGGGAAATTGCCGTCTCTGTGTCGTAGAGATAGGAAAAGGGGAAAGGGCTAAACTGGTAACTTCCTGTACATATCCGGTTGAAGAAGGGCTGGTAGTGCGTACATCATCTGAAAGAGTTGTAAAAGCACGAAAGATGATTCTTGAATTGTTGATAGCACAATGTCCCACATCCAAAGTGTTACAGGATCTTGCATCAAAAATGGGCTTAAAACAAGTCAGGTTCAAAGGGAAATGGGAGCATTGTATAAATTGCGGATTATGTGTAAGAATGTGTGAAGAACAAATGATGGCAAAAGCTATCGGGTTTGTAAACAGGGGAAATAAACTCGAGATTTCCACACCTTTTGATGAGAAATCGGATGATTGCAGGAAGTGTGGTGCCTGCATGTACATTTGCCCGGTTATTACACTGAGATGTCACGGGGCAAATCCGGAAAGTGTATTATGTAACGGATGTTATAATAGTCTCCAGCCAACATGTACTTCAAATGAAGATAATTTTAATTGCTGGATGGGGTTAAAAAATGAATGTGGTACATGTTATAGTGAAGAATCAAAAGAAAATATTACAGAAAACAGTAAATAATTAAAGGAGAATTTAAATATGAAATACGGAAAAATTAATGCATCAGCAGCTACTTTAACAAAGAACAGAACAGAAGATGCTATTGTTCCAATAAGTGGAATGTGTGCTACCTGTATAGATGGTTGTATAGGTATGTGCGATATTGGTAAATCAGCTTACAGGGGTACGGAAGTTATTTATCCTCAGCCCTTTGGGATAATTTCCTCAGCAGGCGAGAAAGAATATCCTGTAGATTTGTCGCATTTTACAATACTTGGCACCTGCAGAGGTGCACATGGGATTGAGGCGGATTCGGACTTAGCTCTGTTTGAAAATGTTAATATTGAACAAACAATAGGGCATGATAAGGGTATTAAACTAAAAATGCCGGTTGTTATTCCTGGTCTTGGGTCAACGAACATAGCGAAAAACAACTGGGAAGGACTTGCTATTGGAGCTGCCATCTCCGGTATAATTTCCACTATTGGTGAGAATGTTTGTGGCATGGATCCCGAGTCAACTATTAAAAACGGAAGGATCATCCACTCTCCTCAAATGGAAAACCGGGTCAAACTTTATCAAAGGTGGCAGCAGGATGGCTATGGTGGTATTGTTCTGCAGGCGAATGTAGAAGATACAAACCTTGCTACCCAGGAATACGCGATAGAAAAACTGGGTGTTGAAATTGTTGAACTGAAATGGGGGCAGGGGGCAAAAGATATCGGTGGTGAAGTAAAAATAAAAGATCTGAAGCGAGCTCAAATGTTAAAAAAGAGGGGATATGTTGTATTACCTGATCCTCATGACCCAAACATTATTGATGCTTTTAACAGACATGTTTTCCATGAATTTGAACGGCATTCAAGAGTGGGCATGGTTGAAATTGAGAGTTTTTTAAAAAGAGTGGAAGTATTAAGAGCTGCCGGTGCGAAATATGTATTTCTGAAAACAGGTGCTTACCGTCCGTCCGATCTGGCTTTGGCAGTAAGATGTGCATCTGAGGCGAAAATAGATCTTCTTAC
>JAUXED010000007.1 GCA_030618105.1 Bacteroidota bacterium
TCTGGTTGAAACATCAACTAACCTCGCTATAATTAAGTCGGAAGGGAATGAGGTTAAAATTCAGTGCCTGATGAGAAGTTCGGTGGATACTGCAAAGGAAGATCTGAAAAATATGTTCATAAGCGTGTTCGAACCGGCTGGAATTGATATTGAATTTGACGGTGAATACCAAGGCTGGAAACCGAATATGGATTCAGATATCCTGAAAATAATGCAGGATGTATATAATAAAAAATTTGGCAAAATACCTGAAATAAAGGGTATTCACGCCGGTCTGGAATGTGGAATACTTGGCGGAGTCTATCCAAACCTGGATATGATCTCTTTCGGTCCAACTATCCGGTTCCCGCACTCTCCTGATGAAAAAGTAAATATTGAAACAGTTGCAAAATTCTGGGAATTCCTCCTAGAGACTTTAAAGGCAGTTCCTGAGAAATAGGATATTGTGTATGCTTACCCCCTCTTAATCTCCCCCAAGGGGGAGACATCATTGTTTTATGCCTTATTGTAATTACCGGAATATGAACCAGTTGTCCCCCTCTGGAAGGGGATTCAGGGGGAGGAGAAAAAAATGGCTACAGTTAGGAGTTGTATTGCTTCTCTGCCTTCCCAACTTGATGTCGCCAAATGCGATTTCAAGTTATCGAACTCATGTTAGTTTACAATAAGCGGTCAGACCGGTGGGAAAAGGATATAGCTTATATGAAATTCCAGAGATAAGTAGAAACAGAATGCTGAAGTAATTAACAACCGGTCAGACCGGTGGGAAAAGGATATAGCTTATTTGAAATTCCGGAGATAAGTAGAAGCAAAATGCTGAAGTAATTAACAACCGGTCAGACCGGTGGGAAAAGGGATATAGCTTATATGAAATTCCGGAGATAAGTAGAAGCAGAATGCTGAAATATATACAATCGGTCAGACCGGTGGGAAAGAGGATATATCTTATATGAAATTCCGGAGATAAGTAGAATCAGAATGCCGAAGTAATTAACAACCGGTCAGACCGGTGAAAAAGCAGCTTATTAGAAAAACTGACAAATGAATATATTTTTTTCGGTTCAATAGAACTTCGGGAAAATATAAATAATAACGTTATTAATAACGTAATTAAATTTCAAACTATAGTATGTTGAAAACCGGAAAAGAGGCAGAAGTAAGAAGAAGTATTAAGTAGGTTCAAAAGTTAAGATGAATCAGAAATGATTAGAAAGGGAAAGATTTTGATCCATAATAATGCTTTGCCCGCCGTAACGCAGTGAAGGGGGGAAGCAATCTACCAGGAACAACCGGAATGCCAAAGAAATTAACTGTCATGAACTTTACGGAAAGCCTGGAGAGATTACTTCTCCGCCTATATCGGCGGATCGCAAAATCAGTATATTTGTTATGCTTAATAGGTATGTGTAAATTTTGATCTGGTACTATAATCGTAATATCAGGTGTTATTGGAAACAAAAACCGGAGAATAGAAATACCGGAGGTGTGATGCAGTGATGATGTTGTAGGAAGTCATTAAGGGAAAAAATTCCCGAACTTAAAAATCCAATCTTAAATGGAAAATATTTTCTGTTTTCATGCTCTAATTAGAATATTTTTTCTATTTTTATGTCATATGTTATAAATAATGGAAAATAATTTGCCAATTCACTTACAAGAGGTGATCTATGGTTCCTCCGATTCAGCTATTTCTAAACAAATATCAAAACTGGAAAAAGAGAGAAAGATAAGGAAAATAGCACCCAGACTTTATTCCTCCAATTTAATTGATTCCCCGGAGGAAATAGTAAATAGAAACTTGTTTTCCATTTTGGGAAACTTGTATCCAAAGGCTGTACTGAGTCATCGCTCTGCTTTGGAATTTAAGCCCACTTCTACAAGACAGTTATTCCTCACTTACAAATATACCCGCAAGGCAAAACTGCCTGGTGTAGTTATCCGATTTCTGGAAGGGAATGGTCCGATAGAAGGCGACATCCCATTCTCTGGTGAACTATATGTTTCACAACGGGAGAGGGCTTTTCTGGAAAATCTTCAAACATCGAGAAAGCTTGGTCCCGATTCAAAAACTTTAACCTTCCCGGAAATTGAAGATAGGTTAGAAATGATTATCAGAGTAAACGGAGAAGAGGAATTGAATAAGGTAAGAGATCAAGCCAGGTCGGTGTCTGAAGAATTAGGATTGCAAAAGGAGTTTTTAAAACTTAATAAAATAATAAGCGCGCTTCTCTCAACTCATCCCTCCAAAATATTAAAATCACCGGTTGCATCCGCGAGAGCTTTTGGAGTTCCATACGATCCGGCTAGATTAGAGCTATTTGAAATCCTGTTTCGGGAACTCAATCAACAAGAATTTAAATATATAAAGGATAAGAATATCAGTATAAAAGCATTTAGGAATTTTGCGTTTTTTGAAAGCTATTTCTCAAATTATATTGAAGGAACAATATTCAGTGTTGAAGATGCTAAACAAATTATTGAAACTCAAAAACCTCTGCCGGCAAGAAATGAAGATTCTCATGATGTTTTAGGAACATACCAAATTGTTTCTAATCTTACAGAGATGTGCATTGTCCCACAATCAACCGGCGACATGCTCAATATATTAAAATACAGGCACCAGGTTTTATTAGCTGCCAGAACAGACAAAAAACCAGGGCATCTTAAGGATAAGAACAACTTAGCAGGTAATACTGCTTTTGTTGATATGAGTTTGGTTAAAGGAACGATTATTAAAAGTTTTGATTATTACCAGGCTATAAAACATCCTTTCGCCAGAGCAGCTTATGTGATGTTTGTTGTGGCTGAAATACATCCATTTTTAGATGGAAACGGACGAGTAGCAAGAGTAATGATGAATGCGGAATTGGTAAATGCAAATCAAACAAAAATAATTATTCCCACAGTATACAGGGATGATTATTTAGGAGCTTTGAGGAAACTTACCCGGCAAAAGGACCCAAACCCATACATTCGAATGCTTTCTCGCGCCCAGGAATTTAGTTCGACTATTGTAGCTGAAGAAATGGATGATATGCAAAAATTATTAGAAGATAGTAATGCATTTTTAGAGCATACAGAAGGAAAACTAAAGATAAAAACTTCAGCCAACAAATTTTTGTAAGCCGCCATCTTCACCAGGTGGTTCCAAGCCTCCACCTGCCTGCCTTAATTAAGAAATTAAGTTCGCAATGATCCGGCACATAGCAGCTTTCAACTTTCTTTGTCCACCGTAGCTTTAGCGAAGGTGGATTAACTTTTAACTTTATAACTCTTTCATTCTTTATTATACAGATAATACTCAAGCTGACTGCCATATATCCATATCTTAAACCAAATCCTGCTCCAGATAAATACCTGCTGAATGAGGAACATGATGAAGATCGTAAATCCTGTAGTCATTCCAACGACGCCTGAAAGGAATTTGAATACAAATATCAGCAAAACGAGATTTGCCAGTAAAAGCAAATACAGTGGATAGGTTGAAAAGAACTTCCGGGATACGAATTTTACGGAAGCCCATATCTTTTTCAAAACTTTAGTGGAATCTTCTGTAATAATCATAAACCTGGTGTAATGTGCTACAATAAGCAGGTAGATAAATATAATAATATACAGACCGCCTCCTGTAATTGCAGCATAAAAAAGCGCCTTTTCCGATTCGGCATTTTTTCCAAGGGTTACAATTATCAGTGATAATGGCAGGTAGATGATCAGGATTACCAATGCATGAATAATAATGAAATATAATGTTAGTCGCAGGAACCTGAAGAAGAACTTACTGCCGTTCGCGAAGAATTCTTTTCTTTCAAAAACAGCCCCGTTATCTAAAGTTTTCAGGATTCCTCCTGCCATAAAAATGCTTACAAGAAGATACAGGATTGCCAGCCAGATACCTTCTTTGAATAACAGGCTGATTGAGCCTTTTGCACTGTCCATAAATTCCTGCATTGCAGTATAATTAAAACCCTCCAGTAGCTTGTTAACCTGCAGACTTCCATGAGCTGCATTGGTTATTACACCATAAAAAGGTATAGCCAGTGCAAGTGCGAAAAGTAGATTTATAATATATATCATGGTGGTCATCTTCAACGAACGGGATGCCAGTCGTAATCCGGATAGATAATCTTGTATAATTGTCATGGTTCTGATTTGTATTAGATGAAAATTGCGAAATTCTGAAACAGGTTTTGCATAAAGAAGAGGAATTTGATCAAGTATTTTTTGAAAACAGTTTTTTGAGGTTTAATAGCCCGGCTGTTATTCTGCAAATTGATATCTAGCATTATTTTATTCTCCGGGTCGATTATTGCACGGATAATTTTTTCAGGCTTTTCATATGAAAATTCTTTGGTTCTGCTTTTTCCGTCCCAGGTTTCAGTGATCTCTTCGCCATCTTCAAAATGGATCAGCACTTCCTGGGGCATTACCACCTCGCCAAGCCGGTGTATTACCACGGACGATTTATATATTATATTTTCATACTCGGTTTTCTTGTATATCAGTTTATTACCCCCGGTATCATCAATACCTTTTGGTGGAGTTAATTCCTTGTTCCTTATCCTGAGAAGCTTATAGTCACATACTTCCGATCCATACAAAGTCTGGTCAAAGAACCAGTTCATATTTTCCCCAAACCTGGTTCCATGGTTTTTTGTTACAACCTCATTCACCACATTGATAAAATCTCTTCCGGAAGGATGTTTGAATTTCCACTTTTCAAAATATGTCTTCCATATTTCTTCGTTAGTTTTTTCTCCCACGAGACGTTCCAGGGTTGTGAACATAGTGGCAGGTTTATTATACGACATTGAACCATAACCACCATGCTCGAATTTCCATGACGGACGGGTACTCTCAGCAATTTTCGGGTAAGCTAAACGGGTATATGATAATCTATGATTTTCCTTATCACCGAAATGGAATTTCTTAAACCCGACAAATGATGTACCCTCACCATATACGTGATCCATTATGCGCGATTCGAAATATGTATTCATTCCCTCGTCCATCCATGCTTCTTCAAATTCGTTAGTGGCAAGGATCCCCATAAAATAGTTATGACCGAATTCATGGATGGTTACCATTTCAGTGACCCTGAGTTCATCCGGCAGACCCCAGAGCGAACCGGCTGTAATAAAAGTCGGATATTCCATCCCCGATGAGCCCAACCCCCTGAAAGGAGGGTCGACAACTGAGATGGTGGAATAGGGATAGGGTCCTAAATGTTCGTCAAAATATTCCAATGCAGCTTTTACTGACTCAGTATGCCGTAAAGCAAGTTGTTCATGTTCGGGTTGCAGGTAAATCTTTATATCTACATCTTTCCATTTATCTTCCACAACAATGAACCGGGGTGAGGCAGTCCAGGCAAAGTCAACTACATCCTCAGCCAGGTAAGTTACCTGCTTCAGTCCGTCTTCAACCGTTTTTTCACTTATCCGTTTCCCGGTAGCACCTACAACAAATTCCTCAGGCAGAGTTATTTCTACACGGTATACCCCGAAGTTGGCATAGAATTCAGAATGGGCATGATACTGGTGGCAATTCCATTGTCCTTTTTCAGCATAACGCATTCCGGCCGGTTCATATACACCGATCTTAGGGAACCATTGAGCGACTAAAAAATAATTGTCGCTGAAACCGGTACGTGCAAAGATCTTGGGTAACTTTGATCTGAACTCAATATTCAGTGTCAGGCTTTCGCCTGGCAGAACCGGATTTTCAAGTTTTACTGCAGCTACCGATTGGTCATCTTCATTATCATCATCGGGCTGAACAAATTGTATTGAATTAGTAAGGTCATTTCCTTCCGGGGTCATAATCGAAAGAATGTCAACCCAGCCCCACATTTTGGGATCTTTGGTATCAACGCCTTTTCCCCTTAACCGTCCGTCTGACTCTTTCCAGAAAGTTGACCTGTTATTCTTAAATGCATTCAGGTACATATGAAAACGCAATTCCCTGATAGTGTCCCGCGAGGGATTTTTCCATTCGAATGTTATAGTGCCGTCAACGATTTTTTCTACAGGATCAAGTTTTACCTTCATGTTATAATTGGCGATCCTGGAACTGAGAGCCTGACTATTGCCCGAGAATGATACGGACCATATTAGCAGGCATGTGAAGAGAGCAGTGGTAATTATTTTTTTGCAATTCATGGTGCAGTTATTTTTTTATCAAAGATACTTTATTCTTTTCGTTTGTTACATTTTTAGCTTCAGGAGTATATAGAAATTCGATCAGGTCTTTGTATTGTTCCACGATCTTGCCTCGTACAATTTTCATGGTGGAGTTCAGCAGGTGGTTTTCCTGCGTAAATGCCTGGTCCGGGATCCCTATTGCACCGGGCAGCCAACGCTGGGGGAACATATCTTCATATTTCCCTCCCCTCCGGTAGGCGTTTATTTCAGATTCAATTAATTTAAGAGCAGCATTCTTTCCTTCCTTTGATGTTATATCCTGGTTGTCCTCTTTCAGTTTACGATTTATTGCCTCTTTGTCCGGAACGATCAATACTACGGTATATGGGTTCTGGTTATTATAGAGCATACATTGGTCAATATATGGCGATTGTTCAGTAAATGCTTCCTCTATTCCTTCAGGACTGTATTTTTCACCGTCATTAGATATCAGCAAACTCTTGAAACGACCAAGGATGTAAAGAAAACCATCCTGATCCATATAACCCATATCGCCGGTATACAGCCAGCCATCTTTCAAAGTTGATTTTGTTGCTTCTTCATTTTTCCAGTATCCAACCATCACATTATCACCTTTAACAATTATCTCACCTTTCTTACCAACAGGAAGTTCATTTCCGTCTTCGTCACATATCTTCAGTTCAAGATTTTGCACCAGGAATCCTGATGAACCCAGTTTATGACGTTTCAGGGCATTTGAACTAATAATAGGTGCAGCTTCCGATAGTCCGTATCCTTGGAACATCGGCATACCAATAGCGTAGAAAAACCTCTGTAGTTCAATATCCAAAAGGGCGCCACCACCAATAAAGAAATCGATCTTTCCGCCAAATCCTTCACGTATTTTTGAAAATAGTATCTTGTCGTATAAAAAAAGGAGTGGTTTTTTAAGTTTCTGGAGTCCTTTCCCTCTATTAATGCCTTCTTTATTATATGAATAGGCAATTTTCAGGGCATGATTAAATAGTTTTTCAATAACCGGTCCTTTGGCACTGATATTCTTTTCAATATTTTTCCTGAAGTTCTTTGCCAGTGCCGGAACACTCATAAGAAGGCTGGGTTTGATCTCCTTAATATTTCCCGGTATGTTTTTTCGTGTTTCAAATCCTGTTTTTCCAACCTTAACAGATGCAACGCTTGCTCCTTTTCCCATAAAACTGTATAATCCTGCCGTGTGTGCAAAAGAATGATCCCATGGTAGTATAAGTAATGTACAATATTCGGGCGGGATATCCATTAGGGTATATGCTTGTTCAACATTTACAACATAATTTTTATGCGATAGTATTATCCCTTTCGGGTCGGCAGTGGTTCCGGAAGTATAACAAATATTGGCATAATCATCAGGAATTAACGATTGCCATCTTCTATCAAACTCATCGCTTTTCGCTGCAAGATATTCCTCTCCTTTCATTTTAATGTAAGAGTAAAAGATATTTTTTTCTTCAGGTTTTCCCCCATTATCTAACATAATGACTTTCTCAAGGTCTTTCAGTTCATGCTTAATAGTTCTTAATTTTGGTGCCTGGTTACCGGAAGTAATAACCATTTTAGATCCGGAATGTTCCAGCCTGAATTTAATTTCAGATGGTTCTGCAAGCATAACAGACATAGGAACATTGACTGCTCCTGCATATAGTATTCCCAGTTCGCATATCAGCCAGTCATTACGACCTTCAGAGATCAATCCGATTCTGTCTCCCTTATTAATACCGATTGAAATTAGTCCGGCTCCGAATTTTCTGGCTTCATGCCTGATCTCTGCATATGTAGCGCCTTCGTATTTATCACCTTTTTTCTCCCACATAAAAATATTATCAGAAAATTTGTTTACGCTTTCTTCAAAAAACTGTATGATTGTTTTCATTTGTTTTGTAATTAGTATTTGTGCAAGATACAAAAAACCCTTATTTTGTTAGGTAAATGAGTATCAATTAGTTATTTTTGTCTTCAGTTAATACCCATAAAAGAAGGAATGACATGAGAAAATTTATTTTTATTTTATTTGCGATTTTGATTGCATTTTCATCCTGCAAATTTGTAAAGGAAAAAGGTTGGTTTGGTCTTAAAAATGCAGATACAATGGATGCTTATCTGAGAAAACAGGATAGTCTTCATATTGCTGATTCGATCAATAAAGTTATTGCAATGCAAAAGGCAATAGAGCAGGCAAGGCAGGATTCAATAAATAATGCTGAGCAGGAGAGACTTGAAAGATTTAAGTATCACATTGTTGTTGGAAGTTTTTTAACTTCTCAGTATGCTGATGAATGGTCAGTTTATTATAATTCAATGGGTTACGGTACAGAGATACTAAAAGCCAGCAACGAATTTAATCTTGTTTCTGCCAGGAAATATGATAACATGAAGGATGCATTAATAGATCTTGGGCATTTTAAGGACACGGTTCAGATTGATGCATGGGTGTATGTTAATGAGTAGCCAGTTTATTTAAGAATTTTTCTTTTTTCGAGTATAAGGACAATTGATGTTACAATTTCTTCATTGGTCATTGTGTTACAGTTGAAGATCAAATCAAAAATGGAATGGTCTGAAGTTTTCCCCCAGTAATAATCAAGAAATTGTTTTCGTTTTTTGTCATAATCAAGAGTAAACGGTATTGCTTCAACAATATCCATATCGCGTCTTTCCCCAACACTTTTCGCTCTCCATTCAATGTCTGCTATTAATTTAATATGCAGGCTGTTTTTGATGTCATTTGCAATAGCTGCTCCTCCTCTTCCGACAATTATAACATTTCCTGTTTCAGCAATTCTTTTTATTACTTTGCCTATTGTATTCCTGATCTTTTTGTCGCTTCTGTAATATTTTCTGGATTGCGCTGAAAGAATTTCATCAACAATACTTTTTTTCTTATAGTCAAACACATACTGTATCTCATCAGGGTGCAAACCAAGCTGATCGGCTGATTCGGCAAGTATCTCTTTACTTACCCAACACCACTTGTTTCTTTTCTTTTTATTATTTATTGCATCGGTAAGTTCACGTGCAATTATTTTTGCAGGGCATCCGAACTCACGGGAAATAGTAACTACCGGTCCCGGAATAAGACTGGTTTTATTCTGCTCCCTTTTTTGCAGACAATCACGTGCATACTTTGCCAAATCAATTTTTGTAGCCATGGGAAGTAAATTTTATATTTTTCTTGCCCTTAAATTTACAAAAAAAATGTTTTCTTGTCAATAGTCAGCACATTTTTAAATACCGGTTCATATTCTTATGAAATGTAAATTTGCAGCCATTAAGAGAGGCTATTCGAAATTCATAAAAATAATTACGTTATTAATAACGTAATTAATGCCGTTATTAATAACGTTATTATTTTATCTAAAAAAACTTAGAGTTTAACGATCTGATTTCGTTTTGGTCCCACTGAAACATAACTAACAGACACATTCAGTTTCTTTTCAAGAAATGAGATATAATTTTTTAGTTCCACGGGGAATTCACGGGGGCTTGTTATATTTGAAATGTCTTTATTCCAACCTGGCAATTCAGTATAAACAGGTTCAATATCATTATCTGTTTCGAAGGGGAAATCATAAACAATTTTTCCATTTATCTTGTAAGCTGTTGAAACTTTTATTGTTTCAAAATCTGACAGAACATCAGCTTTGGTCATAATAAGTTGTGTAACCCCGTTGATCATTATAGAATAATTGAGGGCTACCAGGTCAACCCATCCACATCTTCTTGGACGGCCTGTTGTAGCACCGAATTCAACACCTTTTTTTCTTAATTTCTCACCTGTATCATCAGTTAGTTCAGTTGGGAACGGACCACTACCAACCCGCGTACAATATGCTTTGAATATTCCGAATACTTCACCGATAGTTTGGGGTGAAACACCCAGTCCTGTGCATGCTCCGGCACAAATAGTATTAGATGATGTAACAAAAGGATATGAGCCGAATTCAATATCAAGCAGGGTTCCCTGAGCTCCTTCGGCAAGGATAGATTTGCCATTTTTAATAAACTTGTTTATGAGATGTTCGGAATCAACTATATTAAAATCTTTAAGAAGTTCAATACATTCAAACCATTTTTTTTCAATCTCGTCAATTTCGTATTCATATGTATATAACTTCAGGAGTCCTTCATGTTTTTTTCGCAGGGTTGAATATTTATCCTTAAAACCCTTAAAAATATCTCCAACCCTCAATCCGTTCCTTCCGGTTTTATCCATATATGTAGGCCCGATACCTTTCAGGGTTGACCCTATCTTTGATTTTCCCTTAGCGGCTTCAGATGCGGCATCAAGGATCCTGTGGGTAGGCAATATCAGGTGTGCTTTTTTGGAGATAAGAAGGTTTTGTTTAACGTCAATTCCAAGTTTTTTCAATGATTCAACTTCTGCCTGGAAAATGACCGGATCAAGTACCACACCATTACCGATAATATTTATCTTCTCCTTATGGAATATGCCGGAAGGGATATTGTGAAGTATATGTTTGATTTTTCCTATTTCAAGAGTATGACCCGCATTGGGCCCACCCTGGAAGCGTGCAATAATATCATATTCCGGAGACAGCACATCAACGATTTTACCCTTGCCTTCATCTCCCCACTGAAGGCCTAATAATACATCAAGTTTCACGAATGACTAATTATTTAAGATTCAACTTTTATTTCTTCTTGTCTTTACTTACACCATAAATATATAAAGAGTGATGTTGTGGTTCAAAATTGTATAATTCGCATGCAGTTTTTATTATTTCATGTATACGCGGATCACAAAATTCAGTTATTTTACCTGATTCAGTATCAATAAGATGATCATGCTGTCCGGAATGAAAAGCTCTTTCGAACTGGGCAATATTTTTACCAAACTGATGCTTTATAACAAGATTACATTTCAGAAGTAACTCTATTGTATTGTAAATGGTAGCACGACTAACCTTATAATTGTTTTCTTTCATATGAGCGTAAAGGGACTCAACATCGAAATGTCCGTTTACTGAATAAATTTCGTCAAGGATAGCATATCTTTCAGGTGTTTTCCGGTGCTCATTTTCTTCAAGATATTTAATAAAGATTTGTTTTACATCGTTTCTGATTTTATCACTCATAATAAATAAGGGTTTTGAAAACAACTAAAAGTACAGGTTATTTTATCAATTTACAATTTATTTAGATTAAATAAAGTTTAAAATTTTACCTTATGTAAAAAGCATAATTGGTTCTTCAGGATAATACTGGAATATTGGAATAATGGAATGTTGGAGTACTGGGTAATCCAGTGTTCCATAGACCTATCATTCCATTATTATTAAGTTATCTGTTAAAAGTTATTGCTTGCACTCTCTGCTCTTCATACTGCAATTCTGCGATTACATTTATTAAAGAATTAACCGCCAAGTACGCTAAGGAACCGCTAAGTACGCAAAGAACAAATATTCTTATGCGAATTTTGCGCCTTCTTTGCGATCTCTGCGGTTGTTTTTTCTTCTCTTCATTCTTCCATCATTCCATTCTTCCACTATTCCATCTGACACTTATTTGTTTTATGGATGAACCTCAAAATTTATTTCTCAATAGTTTCCATTCTGTGAACTGATTCGATTCCTTTTATTTTGGAAATGTTCAGTAAAAGGGTATTCAGATCGTTAGTATTGTGAACATACAGGTCAACTATACCTTTAAAAATCCCGTCATTAACATTAACATTTAGTGATTGGATATTAGCACTAAGGTCTTTGGAAATAATTTTGGTTATTTCATTTATTATTCCAACCCTGTCAATTCCCACTATTTTTATTCTTGCAAGGAAAGAGAGAAGTTTGTGTGTTGTCCATTTGGCTGAAACAACATGGTTGGCTTTACTTGACAAAAGTTTTATTGCATTTGGGCAGTTAGCTTTATGAATCATCAGTTCTTTTTTAGGTGGCTTATATCCAATAACATCATCACCGGGAATTGGATTACAGCATTCAGCTATTTTATAAGGTTGATGGGATTCATCAATATTTTCGCGAAGAATGAATGGTGACTTAAGATCAAATTTTCCTGTCCCTGATTTTTTTTGTTTCTTATTTTTTTTCTTTGCTTTAGAAGATTTTCCAAATTGCAGCTGCCAATATTTTACCAGTTTGTTTCTTGATTTTGGTTTAAGAATGGTTTTGATATTTTCGAGATCTATTAATCCCATCCCAATTTTGCTATAGAGTTCATCTTTATATAAAACTTCGTAAGCCGGCAGTAGTTTCTTAAAGATCGTTGAATTTGGGCGAAGGTTTATATTTTTCAATTTATTTTCCAGAATATTTTTTCCTTTAGTGATCCTGTCTTTTGTTTCAGCTTTTAAGTAATTTTTAATACTGGATTTTGCTTTTGCCGTTATAACATAATCCAGCCAATTCCTTTCAGGATGCTTTTTTTCAGAGGACAATATCTCAACCTGGTCGCCACTTTGCAATGTATGGCTAATCGGGACAAGTTTATAATTAACTTTAGCACCTATAGCATGGTTCCCTATTTCGGAGTGTATCTCATAAGCAAAGTCAAGAACAGAAGCACCTGTAGGTAGTGTTTTGATGTGACCTTTAGGAGTAAATACCATTATTTCAGATGCGAAAAGATTCATTTTAAAATCATCGAGAAATTCCAGGGCATTTGAATTCGGATCTTCAAGCATTTCCCTGATCTTTTTTAGCCATTTGTCCAATTCACCTTCCTGGGACCGATCGTCTTTATATTTCCAATGAGCCGCAAATCCCCTTTCGGCAATTTCATCCATTCTTTTTGACCGGATCTGGATCTCAGCCCATTTGCCGTGTGGTCCCATTACAGTTAAATGTAATGCCTCGTATCCGTTAGCTTTTGGCGTACTTAACCAATCACGGATACGATCTGGTTTAGGCATATAAGTATCAGTAATAATTGAATAGATATTCCAGCATTGAGTTTTCTCGGGTATGTCATTAGAAGGTTCGAAAATTATCCTGATAGCTAACAGATCATATACCTCTTCGAAAGGAACATTTTTATTATTCATTTTGTTCCATATCGAGGCAATGGATTTTGGTCTGCCGTTTATATTAAATTTTATCTTTTCTTTTTCCAGTTTATCTATTATTGGAAGTGCAAACCGGTTTATCTCAGTCAGACGCTTTTGTTCATTGGATTTTATTTTTACTGCAATGTCATCATAAAATTTGGGGTGTCTGTACTTCAGACTCAGATCTTCCATCTCTGTTTTAATTGCATAAAGCCCAAGCCGGTGTGCAAGAGGTGCATATAAATAAGTGGTTTCGCCGGCGATTTTAACTTGTTTATTCGGTGGCAAAGAATCGAGTGTCCTCATATTATGGAGCCTGTCACCCAGTTTAATAAGTATCACTCTAACATCATCCGAAAGGGTAAGTAACATTTTCCTGAAGTTCTCGGCCTGCATGGATGATTTGTTATCAAAAATTCCTGAAATCTTGGTGAGACCATCAATTACCGATGCAATTTTATCGTTGAAGTTGTATCTAATATCTTCCAGTGTTAGATCAGTATCCTCAACCACATCATGAAGTAATGCACAAGCTACTGATCTGGGGCCAAGACCGATTTCAGTGGTAACAATTTTAGCAACAGCAATAGGATGGAGTATATAAGGTTCTCCCGATTTTCTGCGCATACTCTTATGAGCTTCCCTGGCAATCGTAAATGCTTTTATTACCATCTCCCTGTCACCTTTTTTTCTGTGCTTTTTGCAGTTAGCCAAAAGATCCTTGAATCTCTCGTCGATAAGCTCTTTTTCCGCTTTTGTAAAAATTGATTTCTTAGTCATTTTATCTCCTTATACAGATATAACAAAATTAGTTATTTTTACATTGTTAATACAAGTTTATTTGAAAAATTGGTAGTTGAGTAGTTGAGTAAGTTGAGTAAGTTGAGTGGTTACAAACCCTGACGGTAGTTCAGGGAAAAACAACATTCACCAGCCCTTTTCTTAAAATTTCTTTTCCTTCTCCAGTAGTAACTCTCAGGAAATAAATATAGGTTCCTTCCTGTACTATTGTGCCTCCCATGTATGACCCGTCCCAACTTTCATATGAGTCTCTGCTTTCAAAAATGATGTTTCCCCATCGATTTTTTATTACAAGATGGTATGTTTTTGGAGTGAAGGATAGTTTTGGTTTCCAGGCATCATTTATCCCGTCGCCATTCGGGGTAAAAGCATTAGGGATAAAGATTTTTGATTGTAATACGACACAGTTAACCGCAGTTGTGCTAATTCCACTGATACCGTGTGGATTGTCTTGTCCCTCAACTGCCTTAATAAAGTAACAAAACTTCAAATCGTAAATCTCAAAAATTAAACTGTCAAGTTCGTTGTCTGTATAAGAAGTAACATAGACATCAACTATGTCAATAAGTTCAGAAGGGTTTACCATAGTTTTTCTGTAAACTTCATATTTTTCAACTCCTCCTTTCCATCCAATATTTGGAGTCCATGTCAGGTAGTTTAAGGCATCCTCATTATTTACTGTAAGTATCATTGTACTTGCAATGTTCGACCTTACAATAATCCGGTTACACGGGTTAATAGCCGCCAACCTGTAATAAAATGGTGATGACAGATCTTCCGGTCTGTCGGTATAAGTAAGTATTTCTGAACTGTGATCTGCAAAATCAGCGATAGTGTCATACATTCCATTTGGATCATCTGTTCTCAAAAGTTTGTAATGATAAATTTCAGATAACGGATCGATAGTGAATGACAGAGATACTTCACTGTTTTCAGGATTGATAGTGGCATAGTCTGCATTGATAAAACCGGGGATCCGTGGCATTTGTGTGTACTTGCAAACTTTATTGGAAGTGGAGGTTAAACCGTTTTTATGGTTGGCTTGAATATAATAACAATAGTTAACGTATGCTTCAATTGTAGTATCTGTAAAAGAAATTATTTCAGGAGGCAGGGAATCGATAATGGAAAAAGAACCTCCATCTGTGTTTCGGGAAATATTATAGTATTCTAAGCTGTCTGCCCAGCCAATGTAAGGTGTCCATGATAAGTTAAGTTCTGCCCGGCAGGAATCGAATTGAAGAGTGAGAAAAATCGTAGTGTGTTCTTTGGTCAGAGGGCTTTCTTTATCGGGTGGGGCAAGGGCAGAAATTACATAGGATTCGGGAAAATGGTTGGCATTAGAAAAAGTATTTTCAAAATCTGTAGTAGCATCAGATACAGTATCAACAGGTATCCATACATTATTCTGATTTATAAAAATTATATTTGCTATAACTTCGGGTGAAGGACTGGGTGACCAGTATATCCATGCATGTCCGGTGGCTGTATCTACCGTCACTCTTTTAAGATCAGGGCTGTCCGGGCGATCACCATTCTGAGCAGCTGCTCCGGAGATTACCAGGTAAAAATAAACAGAGAATAAAAGAAATTTTCTTTTCAAAACTATTTCTTCCGTTTTTTTATCAAGAATATTATTACAAACTTAAAAAAAATACTATTCCCGCTCTTCTTGTTTTTATAGCTATATGTTATATTTGTCCTCTTATGAAAATGAACAGGTTTATAGTAAAGCTTTTCAGATGGCGGTCTAAGCATATAGGCGACCGGCAATTTATTTTAATTTTAAGTGTTATCGTAGGAATTGCTTCCGGTTTTGTTGCTGTGATCATTAAAAATGCTGTACGTATTATCAAAAATATTTTGACAGCAGGATTTTCAAGTGAAGGGTTTAATTACCTCTATATTGTTTTCCCGGCAATTGGTATTTTTATCGTAGTTATCTTTGTTAAATTTATACTCAAAAGGCGTGTAGGACATGGAATCCCTATTGTTTTACATGCAATTTCAAGGGAGAACGGGATACTTCGTTATCATAACATGTTTTCGTCTATTATTACCAGTGCACTAACTGTTGGTTTTGGTGGGTCGGTGGGACTTGAAGGACCAACAGTTGCAACAGGTGCCGCTATTGGTTCAAATCTTGGTAAATGGTTACGACTTAATTACAGCCAGGTAATTTTAATGTTAGGCTGTGCTTCGGCAGGAGCCATGTCGGCTATATTTAAAGCTCCCATTGCAGCAATTATTTTTGCTCTTGAGGTAATAATGCTTAATCTTTCCATGTCATCTATTGTTCCTTTGTTAATATCTTCAGTAACTGCTGCCTTAACCTCATATCTTTTCCTTGGACAGGATACTGTTTATACTTTTACACTCACCGAAAATTTCAAATTGGTGGATACGCCATTTTATATTTTACTAGGACTGTTCGCGGGATTGGTTTCTGTATATTTTACAAGGGTTTATTTGTTTGTAACTACAGCGTTCGAGAAAATTAAAATGTGGTACAACAAACTTATTATTGGTGGTTTTATCCTTGGATTATTGATTTTTCTTGTTCCGTCACTATACGGTGAGGGTTATGAAGGTATTAATAATGCCCTGAACGGAGATTATGGATATCTTTTTAATAATTCTATATATTTTGGATTAAAAGACAATATTCCGGCATTTTTCATTGTTCTGCTTGCTATAATTATTTTTAAAGCTATTGCTACTTCAGTTACTTTCAGTAGTGGAGGGGTAGGTGGAATGTTTGCTCCAACACTGTTTCTCGGTGCAAATACAGGACTTTTATTTGTTAAAGTATTGAATAAGTTTGGCCTCGATCTTCATGAGGCTAATTTTGTTCTTGTAGGAATGGCAGGCTTGATAGCCGGTGTTATTCATGCACCGTTAACTGCTATTTTCCTGATCGCGGAGATCACTCATGGTTATGCATTATTCATGCCATTGATGATTACCGCTACCATTTCATATGCAACCATTAAAATTTTTGAGTCAAATTCGGTTTACACCATACAGCTTGCAAAACGTGGAGAGTTGATTACCCATGATAAAGATAAGGGCGCTTTGTCCCTGATGAGTGTAAAAGATCTTATTGAAGATAATTTCGATACTGTCGGACCTAATGCAACATTAGGTGATCTGGTTGAGGTAATATCAAAATCACAAAGGAATATATTTCCGGTAATAGATAATGATAATCATTTACTTGGTGTTGTATGGGTTAATGATATCAGGCATATTGTTTTCAAGACAGAACTTTATGATAACACTTATATTCGTGACCTTATGTTTATGCCAACACCATCTGTATCACCTGATGAATCGATGGAAGATATTGCCCGTAAATTTCAAACCTCCTCTCATTATAACCTGCCTGTACTTGAGGATGGCAAATATATTGGATTCGTTTCGAGAGCCAATGTCTTTTCCAGCTACAGGACAATAATTCGCCAATTTATGCAGGAATAATGGAAAGAAAATGAAGGAGGGAATTCGGAATGTCATAACTCACCTACTCAACTTACTCAACTTTTATTTACTTTAAGTACTTCTTTAAATTGAAGAATTTGTTACTTTTGCGGCCGCAATGCAAAAAATAAAAATCATACGGAGGTTTCTTACCCGGAGGTTTAATAAATTAAACCATAATCAGTTTAACTATATCCTGAGCTTTATTGTTGGGGCTCTTAGCGGACTTGCTGCTGTATTGCTTAAAAACGCCATTCATTATACTCATCTTCTTTTAACAAAAGGATTTGATGTGGAGTCGGAAAGTTTTTGGTATCTGGTGTATCCTTTAATAGGAATTTTTCTGACAGTTTTGCTTGTAAGGTATTTTGTTAAAGATGATATTAGTCATGGTGTTGCCAGGATTTTATATGCTATCTCGAAGAAGAACAGCATTATTAAGAGTCATAATAATTATTCCTCCATTCTTGCCAGTACGCTTACTATCGGGTTTGGTGGATCGGTTGGAGCAGAAGCCCCAATTGTTTTAACCGGCGCTTCTATTGGGTCATCAATAGGCAGGTTTTTCAGGTTAAATTATAAGTCAGTAACATTATTGGTGGGTTGCGGGGCTGCCGGAGCAATAGCAGGGATATTCAAAGCTCCCATTGCCGGACTGGTTTTTACACTTGAAGTCTTAATGCTTGATCTTACCATCGCGTCTATTGTCCCTTTGCTTATTTCATCTGTAACAGGTGCAACCATAGCTTATTTCTTAATGGGAAAGGGAGTTTTATTCTCATATACGATACTGAATCCTTTCGAATTATCAAATATCCCGTTTTTTATTCTTTTAGGAGTATTTTCAGGTTTGGTTTCTTTGTATTTTACAAAAGCAAGCATGAAAATAGAATCATGGTTCGGGAATATTAACAGCCCTTACCACAGGTTATTCATTGGAGGAACTATTCTTGGACTATTGATATTTCTTTTTCCTCCTTTGTTTGGTGAAGGTTATGATGTTATTACTTCTCTTTTAAATGGAAATACTTCTGAACTGGTTGAGAACAGTCTTTTTTATTTTATTCACGATAATTTCTGGATGATACTGGGTTATCTGGTTTTAGTTATGATCTTAAAGGTGGTTGCTATGTCAGCAACAACCGGAGGGGGAGGAGTTGGAGGTATTTTTGCGCCTGCTTTATTTATGGGAGGAATAACCGGATTTTTTACTGCCCGTCTCATTAATGGGTTAAACTGGGTCAATGTTTCAGAAAGTAATTTTGCGCTTGTTGGTATGGCAGGTTTAATGGCCGGAGTTATGCATGCTCCTTTAACAGCAATATTTCTAATCGCGGAAATTACGGGAGGTTACGGATTGTTAATCCCTCTTATTATTACTTCCACATTTTCATTTATTACAATTATTTATTTTGAACCTCATTCAATATATACGAAACGACTTGCAAGAAGGGGGGAACTGATAACACATCATAAAGATCGCGCAGTGTTAAGATTAATGCAGTGGAAAAAAGAGATTGAGAAAGACCTGGTTAAGATTTATCCTGATGAAACATTGGGTGAATTGGTTAAGAAAATATCAAGTTCAAAAAGGAATATATTCCCGGTGGTTGATGATGAGGGTTTTTTACAGGGTGTGGTATTACTTGATAATGTCAGGGATATCATGTTTAATTCCGGGATGTATGATTCTGCTTATGTCAGGGATCTTATGATCATACCACCGGCTCAAATTTCAATAAGCGATACGATGGAAATTGTAATGAAGAGGTTTGAAGAGACAGGTGCATGGAACCTGCCTGTTACAGAGGATGGGAAATATATCGGGTTTATTTCAAAATCAAAAATATTTACAGCATACAGAAAACTTTTAATCCAGGTATCGGAGGATTAAAACAAAAAAACACCGGGAAAAACACCGGTGTTTCATTAGCTCGCTACGTTCGGTTAAGACCAGGAAAGAATGCCCATCAAGCGATACACCAGGCACTCGATTACATCAATTACTTATGATGCATTGATATGGGCTGATTTTCTTTTAATCTACAACTACTTCCTTTGGATTTGGCCCATATTCATTTTCGCCAGGTTTACTGTCTATCACCATTAAAACTAATAGCCAAATTGCTCCAATTATAGGAATCAAGGCGATTAAAACCATCCAACCACTTTTTCCAACATCGTGAAGTCGTCTAAATGAAACTGCTAACCCGGGAATTAAAACAGCTAAGACATATAAGATATAGAATAAACCATATCCAACTCCTTCAATAGCTGTTCCTAATACATTATCAAGAATCATTGCAACAATGAGAAAAATTATATTGAATAATGTAAACATCCAATATTCTTTTCTCCTTGCTCTTCCGCTGAATCCAGCGTAATTTTTTAATACTGCTAAATACCATTTCATAATTATTTATTTTTGTGATGAAGAGTTATTCAAAGCCAAGATAACATAGAATTCCGAAATAAAAAAAAACATTTAAGAATTATTATTTGTCAGGAAATATAATAATAGATTAGAAAGTGTATCTATTAGGTTAATATTATTATATTTCATGAAGCTATGTTATAAAATTTGAGCAAATACATATATTGCATTATGAATGACCGTTAAACAGTTTTTATTTCTTCAGTAAAAAGTTAATTTTGAAAAAAAATAATTCAGGTAAAAATTATTAATGAAAAGAGATAAACAAATATTCGATCTCCTGTTAAAAGAAAGACAGAGACAAATAAATGGTGTTGAGCTTATTGCATCAGAAAATTTTGTAAGTCCCCAAGTGTTGGAAGCAATGGGATCGGTGATGACCAATAAGTATGCTGAAGGATATCCCGGAAAGCGCTATTATGGTGGATGTGAAGTTGTTGATCAATCGGAGCAGTTAGCTATCGACCGGCTAAAAGAATTATTTAATGCTGAATATGCAAATGTGCAACCACATTCCGGAGCACAGGCAAATGCAGCGGTTTATTTAGCAGTGCTTAAGCCGGGAGATACTATTCTTGGGCTTGATCTTTCTCACGGCGGACATCTTACTCACGGGTCGCCGGTAAATTTATCGGGATTGCTATATCGACCTGTTGCATATGGTGTTAAAGAGGAGACCGGCAGGGTTGACTATGATAAATTGGAGGAGATTGCCATACAGGAAAAACCAAAGCTTATTGTAGGTGGTGCATCAGCTTATTCGCGTGAGTGGGATTATCAACGAATGCGGGATATTGCAGATAAGACCGGCGCAATGTTGATGATTGATATGGCTCATCCGGCAGGACTAATTGCAGCAGGACTTTTAAAGAATCCACTTGAGTATGCTCATATTGTTACATCTACTACCCACAAAACACTTCGTGGTCCCAGGGGCGGTGTTTTACTTCTGGGAAAAGATTTTGATAATCCAATGGGTAAGACAACTAAGAAAGGAGTTATCAGAAAGATGTCAAGTATCCTTAACTCTGGTGTTTTTCCTGGCACACAGGGTGGTCCGCTTGAACATATTATTGCTGCAAAAGCAGTCTCTTTTGCTGAAGCACTTACTCCCGAGTTTAAAGAATACCAAAAACAGGTTTTGAAAAATGCAAAGGTGATGGCACAGGCTTTTGTTGACAAAGGTTATAAGGTTATTTCAGGTGGAACAGATAACCATTCAATGCTTATCGATCTGCGGACGAAAGTTCCGGAAATTACCGGTAAAGAGGTAGAAAATATGTTAGTAAAAGCAGATATTACGGTTAATAAGAATATGGTACCCTTTGATTCACGAACACCTTTCAAAACATCAGGTCTTAGAGTAGGAACACCTGCCATTACCACACGAGGACTTAAAGAAGACCAAATGTCACCTATTGTTGACATGATTGATGAAGTGATAATGAATATTGATAATGAAGATATTATAACAGTTGTTAGAAAGAAAGTGAATGAGATGATGAAAATTTATCCGTTATTTGCAGGCTGGGAAGAATAATTGGCAGAAAATAACAAAATACAAATAACAAAAATCAAATAAATGCCAAATTTTTAATATCCAAATTCCAAACTTAAAAGAATGATTTTAATATTTTGAATATTGTATTTTTGAATTTGAGATTTGTTTATTCACAAAATAATTAATATTAAAGGTGTTCCCCGAAAAAACGGGGCAAGCTGTGAGATCACTTCGTTAAGTTGTTATTTGAGTTTTGATTAATTGGAATTTACGGTTTATCCGTGTTAGGTTTATTAAAGTCAAGGTTCAATTCGTTAAAATGAGTGAAAAAAAACTGGTATTTGTTGTTGATGATGATCCTTTCATCCTGAATCTTGTTCAAAAAAGATTTGATGGGGATGAAATGAGTATCATTACATTCAATTATGGAGAAGAATGCCTTAAGCAACTGTCCAGGAATCCTGAACTTATCATATTGGATTATCTTTTTTATAAGAAAGATGAAGAGGTGATTGGAGGAATGGAAATATTTACCAGGATCAGGGAGTATAATGAGGATATTCCTGTGATCATGTTATCAGCTCAGGATAAAGGAGATGTGGTTCTTGAACTTGCAAGGAAGGGAATTGAAGACTACGTTATAAAAGATGAATCATTGATCGACAACCTTAAGATAGCTATAGAAGAAGTTTTTTCCAAAAACGATTAATTTAATTACCCCATACCTAAAGTTGAGTAAGTTGAGTAAGGTAAGTGGGTGAGTGGTTTATTAATTTAAGGCTTTAGACATTTTAGCATTTACTCATTTTAGCATTTACTCATTTTAGCATTTACTCATTTTAGCATTTACTCATTTTAGCATTTTAGCATTCCAAACATAAAGCACTGAATAGTTTCAAAATAAAGAATATTATATGGAGTGGTATATTTATTTTGCTGTAATTTTTGTTGGTTTTGTTGCCGGGTTTATAAATACTTTAGCAGGAAGTGGTTCACTTCTGACACTTCCATTGCTAATGTTTCTTGGTTTGCCTGCTAATGTTGCCAATGGCACTAACCGGATTGCAATATTACTGCAAAATATTGTGGGTGTCAGTACTTTTAAAAAACAGAAGGTCTTTGAGTTTAAGGAAGGTTACCGGCTTGCCATTCCGGCAGTTCTGGGTTCTGTTATTGGTGCGCAAATAGCTGTGGGGTTTAATGAAGAATTAATGAGAAAGACTATTGGCGGACTATTGCTGTTCATGTTCTTTATTATTCTATATAAACCTGACAAGTGGATTAAAGGACAGGTTGGCAAAACTATTGGCAAGCCTACCTTATTGCAAATGGTGATCTTTTTTTTTATTGGTATCTACGGGGGATTTATCCAGGCAGGTGTAGGATTTTTCCTTCTTGCAGGTCTTGTTCTTGGTGCAGGCGCTGACCTGATAAAAGCTAATGCCTTAAAAATATTTATAATTCTGATATATACAATATTTGCTCTTGCGATTTTTATGATACACCACCAGGTTAACTATAAGATAGGTCTTATACTTGCGGTGGGGAATATGGCAGGAGCTTTTATTGCTGCAAAATTTGCTATAAACTGGGGGGTGAAATTTGTCAGATATGTATTGTTGATCGTAATAATTATTGCATCGGCAAAATTCCTGGGCCTTTTTGAATATATTTCGCGGTTATTCTAAACCAGACAGACCAGTTACTGGTTGCTGGTAGACAAGGCATGCCTTGTATCTACAAACATCTTCAAACTTGAAACCAGTACTCAACTACTCAACTACTACTGAAGCAGGAAGTGGTAGGTTATTGTACCTTTCTGAAATGCTGCGGCATTGGGTTGCCTGTCAAATTTTGCTGCAAGCGCTGCTTTTTGCGCAGCTCTGAGAAGATTATTATCGAGTGTGGTTGAACCTTTTACACCAGCAGTTGCTTTAGTAACATTACCATTTTGGTTTACTGTTACCTCAACAACTACAATACCTTCAGCCTGGTAGTTATATTCCGGTTTTGGCAACGATTGGGGTGTACGTCCTGCAAGACTGTAGGATATTCCTTTATCACCCAGACCACTTAATCTTGAGGAATGATTATCTGAATTTACTGATCCGTTTTCGCTTCCCTGGTTTTCCTGCCCGGTTGTTTCACCTTCGCCGGTAGCAGTATTATCAGTATTGTTACGGGCATTTGTAAGAGCATTCCGGGTGCGGTCAGTGATTTCCTGAATCCGTTTTTGTTCTGCAATAATTCTTTGTCTCTCCAGCTCCTCTTGCCGTTGCCTCTCAAGTTCTTCAAGTCTTTCCTGCTCAATTTTTTCAAGACGTTGTCTTTCAACCTCTTCCTCTCTTTTCCGTTTTTCCTCAAGTGCTTTAGATTCAACAGCAGGGGCTTCTTCGAAATCCTGTGTCAGAATTTCTTCTTCAGATTCCTCTGATTGAATTGCTGTTTCGGAAGGTATTGGCTCCGCTTGTTCAATTGCCTGGGTTTGTAATGTGGCAGAAGGTTCAATTAATCCCTCTCCTTCAGAGCTTGTGCCAAAATTTATTAAAATACCTTCTTCCTCTGGTAATGGGAGAGGAGTGATTAAACCAGAAAAAATAAAAAGGATAACCAACCCAACATGAAAAATCAGGGTACCTGTAATTCCCCTTCTATGTTTTATAATAAAACCTGACATAATTATTCAGGTGTTGTTGCTAAAATCAATTTATAATTATTGTTTTTAGCAATGTTCATTACTTTTACAGCATATTCAAGTGGTATAGACTTATCAGCATGCAATGAAATGTATATATCCGGATTATTCCCAATCTTTTGCTGTAAAATCTGTTCCAGATCATTAGCTTCAACAAGTTGGTCTTCAATGTAAAACTGTAAATCGCGTGTTATTGATACAGTGGTAAGCGGTTTAGCGGATGTTTGATGACTGCTTTGGGGAAGCAGAAGTTTCAGAGCAGTGGGATGTATAAGAGTTGAAGTGATCATGAAGAAAATAAGCAACAGAAATACTATGTCGGTCATTCCTGACATACTGAAGTTCGGGCTTACTTTATTTCTGGAGGTAAGTGCCATATTTATTGAAGCTTTAAATAAAACTAACTAACGGGCTCGTTAAGTAAATCCATAAATTCTGAAGTTCTTGCTTCCAGATGATATACTATTTTCTCAACTTTTGCAACAAGAATATTATATGCAAAATATGCGATAATTCCAACGATCAATCCGGCTACTGTTGTAACCATAGCAGTGTATATCCCATTTGAAAGAAGTGCAACATTGATATTACTTCCGGCGTTTGACATATCGTAAAAAGCAATTATCATCCCCATTACAGTGCCAAGAAATCCTATCATAGGAGCAGCTCCGGCAACAGTTGCAAGTGTAGGCAGACCTTTTTCGAGTTTATAGATTTCAAGTTTCCCTACATTTTCAATAGCAGCATTTATGTCGTTAAGCGGCCGGCCAATTCTTTGTATTCCTTTTTCAATCATTCTCGAGGTTGGAGAATCAATTGACTGGCATAACGTTTGAGCTGACTCGATCTTTTCATCATGAATAAAATCTTTTATCCTGTCCATGAAATTGACATCTTCTATTGATAACTTACGGATTACAAAATACCGTTCAATAAAAATATAAACAGCAATCAGTGATAAAAGGACAATGGGGATCATAACCCAACCGCCTTTAAATGCTAATTCCCAATACGACAGGGTTAATTGTTCTGCCTCTTCGGCATGGTTTGTTACTGTGTCCTGAAGAGTGATCTGTAATAATTGAATTAAGAACATATTGTTTATTGTTATCGAATTTATTTATTGCGAAATTACAAAAAAAACGAAACATAAATCAAAAAAGTATATCTCAACGTACCGGAATTATAACTTTGTTGAACGCGTTCGCATAAATTATATCATTTTTCTTTTTCATCTTCAAGTTTTCTTCTGAATATTTTGTTCCAGTATCTTTGCATTAGTTGATCGAAATGATCAAATTCCTCCCTGTAAAAAAGTCCGACACCTTGTGTATATGGCGACCATTCATACAGTAATTTATCATTTGCTCTGGTGAAAGCTTTAACCCTGAGTTTTCCGCTTTTATTGATCTTTACGTCAACTGTAAAATCCCCAACGATATTGCTTGTATTTGTAGAGGTTTCATTACCACCTACATCTACATTACCGTTAATACTTACCCGGTCATTTAGTAATTGAGTTGAAAGGGCTACTTCAACTTCATCTTTGGATATTTCATCACCGGGTCTGTATCTGAATCCTATATCAAAATCATTGCTGATTTGTGAAAGCCAATTGCTTAGCTGATTAGAAAGGAGTTCGCTTGTTGTTACACCTACTGCCGGGGTGTAACTTGAAGTTATAGATTGAGAGGTTGGAGGAACGTAATTTGTATTTGGCAGAAAACTATTGATAACAATCAATGACAGGAATTGTTTGCTCATTTCTTCTTGTGTGTTTATGGCATTCTGCAGGTTTGTCCTGGTTTCCTGGTCGGCGGTTGGCAATTCGATCCCAAAGTCAATTGTTGGGTTTTGAATTTTCCCTGTAAGATATAGTTGACATTCAACGGTTATTCTTCGTCTGTAATCCTCATTCAGGAAAAGTTCGTATAATGAGGCTTTGGTTTCATAAACAGCTTCTATGTCCATAATGGCTTCCAATGGGTTGCCATTCCAGGTTATTGTACCACCATTCCTGACCTTGAATTTTTTATTGATTATGTTTTGTAAGGAAAAAAGATATTCACCCTGCTCTATTGTATAAGTGCCGAAAATATCCAATTCTCCGGGGTTATTAATTTGCAGGTTGAGATTTCCGGAACCCCTTCCATTTATATTATCACCTGTGTTGGAGTTGAAAATAAGTTGTGCTTCAGCATCAGATGTAATTTCAAGATCCAGGTTTATTTTTGGTATATTATCCCTTACATTGAGAGTTTCTGTTTTTTCTTTATCTGTATGATTTATGTTATCCACAAAGCTTACAAAATTAAATTGGTCAAGTTCTTCCTCCGAAGAAATTGGCAGAAAAAAACGAGTATTTTTGTCTGTTTTTAAGGATACCTGGATATATAGGTCTTTCGGTGGACCGCTTATATTAACTAATCCTGAACCATATGCAGTACCATAAAACCGGCTATTATGTTTTTCCCTGGTGTTCATAAGCAGGAAATTATTTGCATCTATTTTCAAATCTAGGTCGAAATTTTTGTAATAAATATTTTTGATATCCCCGTTAATAATTGCCTGGTTCCCTTCAGGATCGAATATCCTGATATCTTCAAATTTGATAATATTATCTTCAACCTTTATTTGATCAGTAAATGTGTAACGGGTATTAAAGAAATCCAAAAGAAAAGAGGTCTTTTGCAGTTTAATAATTCCATTTGTTGTTGGTTTGGATAATGTTCCGTTTAGAATAATATCACCGGTAGCAATTCCGTTTAGTTCAGAAGAAATTTTTCTTATGAATGGCCTGAAAATATTTAATCTGAGTTTATTCAGGGAAAGAGAGAATTCAATTTCTTTACTTTCGGGTTCATAATCGCCTTTGATATTAAGAGTTTGGAGGTCGCCCCGGTCTGAAGATGCCTCCAGATGCAATTGTTCATTTATTGTGTCCCAGGCACTGGTTATTGACGTATTGCCAAGTGATTCGTTATTTATCAGAAGATCATCTATATTAATGTTTGTTTGAAATAAGGGATTATTATATAAGTTTGACAAACTGGCATCGCCGTTTATTATACCATTTAATTGAATCTTTTCACCTTTGGAAATGGTATTTAATGATGAAAGGTTTAAGCCTTTGAATTGCAATAATAGGGTGTCTTCATATTGTTCTGAAATACCTCCATGTACTTTTAACCACTGTTCCTTATTATTGATTGAGAAGTTTTTTACCTGTATTGAGGTGGTATCTATAGTAATAGTGCCGGGATTTATTTTCCATATATTGTCTTTTATATATAGATTGGTTGGTAAAAATGAGATGTTTATTAAAGGTGTTAGCTGTTTCTGTTTATTTCTAAAGCCGGCAATGGCTTTTATTTGACTAAGTAAGTTGCGGGTTGACTGGTCATTCCAGCTTATTTCAAAACGAACAGTATCATTATTGGCATTACTTGCTATTGAAAAATTCTCCAGATCAAGTTTATTGTTCATAACAAAATTTTTGCCAGTAAGTTTGAGAGAAAAAAGGGAATCGGAATATTCTGCATTCAACTGCATTTCAATAAGCTCATTACCTTTATATGTGAAATTCTTTGCCTCTCCTTTAACCAGGAAGTAGTTATCAAAGGGATAAAATTTTCCTGTAAAAGTTGAATTGGGAGAAACAGCAAATGATGGGAATAAAAATTTGCTAAGGTTTCGGGTATCTTTTAATTGGATACTATAATCAAAGTGGTTATCCGGTTTCTTAATTGTATCTGCCTCAGACAGTGTGAACGAAGGTATTATTCTTTCAAGCAAATATTTACAGGAACTTCCCAGTTGTGTGAAATTATAATTTCCGGTAATAAATGCATCGACAAAGTCGGTTTTAAGTATTACCTGATTTGTATCATTTTGGTTTAGAGCAGAAAGTGAAAAATCATATACATGGAGTTCTTCATCCATTTTTCGGTAAGTGGAATTGATCAGGTTGATCTTTCCTTCAAGATCATCAAGATTTTTGCCTATAAAATTTGCTGTAAGAAGGAAGGAAAGAAATGAATTAGTATCTTTTGGTTCAATGTATAAATCGTACAGGTTTACTTTTGGTACATTAGCTGTAAAGTCAAATTCAGGTATTTCACCTGAAAAATCCAGACTACCAAGAAAATTAAGTTCAATATTCGGATCTTTAATAAATACTGAACCGTCATAAGCTTTTGGTGTAAATTCGCCGGAAAGGCTAATGTTTTTATAATGATATTTATTCAGGAATAGATCAGCAATATTCCCTTCAAGGGTTGCTTTATACCTGTTTTCAGTACTAAAACCATTAACTTGAATATCCATAGTTATATTGCCTACCCTGTTAGTATTGTCAAATAATTTACCAAGGTTGAAATTGTTGGTTTTCATTTTTCCACTATATCTTATAAGCCGGGCGGTGTCAGGTTTAATTGTCAGATCTGTAGATATCAAACCCAAATCTGAATTGAATTCTCCGTATGTAACAAAGTCATCGATAAAACCGGTAAAGTTACCGGTATAAGTTATCTTTCCGAGTTTCTCTAACTGGTTGGGCAATGATAAAGGTTTCCCATTACCTGGGGCACTTATATTTTTAATATCCTGTATTGTAGTTTTAAGGGAATCAATATCAATAAATATGAAGGTTTTGTTAATATCGGGCAGGCCGTCTAAAGCGAAGTCACAATAAACATGTGTGTTTTCACCCAAACCTGCTACTATTTGCTTTCCCTTTAAGTTTGCAATGTAACCTAAAAGATGACCGGTTAAATTGATTTTTCCGGGTATCTTGCTAATTGAAGGGGCGAAAAAACCCAGGTCCCTTGAAGTAAGACTGGATTTTTTAATATTGATGTTAAGTTTAACATTATTTCTAAAATCTTTCAGGCTTTTATATCCATTAAAAAGGAGTTCGATTTTTTCAGCCATTAAATTTGATTGAGGGGATGCAAAATGTATTTCATTGAAGTTGAGATAATGAGGCGAAATATACATGCGGAAATCCAGGTTGCTGATCACTAAACCACTTTGTTCTCTGCATTTAAAGTTTTTTATTGTAATGTCAATACTATCATTGTGTGTTTGCAGGTTTGTAATATCAAAATTAAGATCAGAAAGTTGTATATTTCTTGGATTAAATCCTTTACGGTCTGTTTGAGAACTATGTTTCTTATAGGAGAAAAGTATGTTTCTGCATTCAATCGAGTGCATTCTGATTTTCCATCTAACCTTAGTTGTATCTTTTCTTTTTAGCCGGTCGGTAATAAATTTGAGGTTTATTGTATTTGTAGAGTCGGTTATAAAGTTTATTCTGGCATCGTGGATCTCAATTTTTCTAAAGGCAATTTTCCTTTTACGCCGGTTAAACGACTTGAGATTAACTGTTATTAATTCGGAAAATAAAAGTGTATCTTGTTGCCGGTCTTCAATATATAGTTCTCTTAAAGAGATCTTTTTAAAAAAACCTATTTTAACTTTATTAAAGGTAATCTTAGCATCAATATTTTCTGTAATATTTTCTGTAATTTTTCTTGTTAAATAATTCTGACCTGCCTGACTTTTAATTAATATAGAAACGGATACAAGTAACCCAATGATTACAAGAAATAGGATAATTAATATTTTATATATTTTTTTAATATTTTTGAATTTTATATTATAAGGCAAAAAAACGAAAAAAGTTCATAAATCTTCAATAAATCCTGAATGAAATGAGTATTACTATCCTTGGAATAGAATCTTCATGTGACGATACATCTGCTGCCGTAATTCGGGATGGTTATTTGTTATCAAATTTGATTGCTGATCAGGATGTCCATAGGAATTATGGTGGAGTGGTTCCTGAGCTTGCTTCACGGGCTCATCAGCAAAACATTATTCCGGTTGTGGAACAGGCAATAAAGTCAGCGGGAATTAGTCGTGATGAAATTAATGCTGTAGCATTTACCAGGGGTCCTGGTTTGTTAGGATCCCTGTTGGTTGGAACTTCATTTGCGAAAGGACTCGCAATGTCACTGAATATACCTATTATTGAAGTGAATCATCTTCAAGCCCATATACTTGCTCAGTTTATCAGGAAAAAAGAAAAGCCTTCCGGAATTCCATCCTTTCCTTTTTTAAGTTTACTTGTTTCAGGAGGGCATACCCAATTGATGGTTGTCAGAGACTATTTAGATATGGAAACCATTGGTCGAACAATTGATGATGCTGCCGGTGAAGCATTTGATAAATGCGGAAAAGTTATTGGATTGCCTTATCCTGCAGGTCCGGAGATCGATAAACTATCAGTTCAGGGTAATCAGGAATCTTTTCAGTTTAACAAACCAAGGATTAAAGATCTGGATTTTAGTTTTAGTGGTTTGAAAACATCTTTTCTGTATTTTGTCAGGGACAAAGTAAAAGAGGATAAAGATTTTGTGCAAAAAAGGAAACAAGATCTGTGCGCATCTTTACAGAAAACAATTATTGATATTTTGCTGAATAAACTTATTAAAGCTACGGAAAAAACAGGAATCAGAAATATAGGAGTTGCAGGTGGAGTATCAGCAAATTCTGCTTTACGAAATACGCTAACAAATGAAGCGCAGAAAAGAGACTGGGATGTCTGTTTTCCGGAATTTGAATTTGCTACAGATAATGCAGCTATGATAGCTATTACAGGATATTTCAAATTTAAGAAAGGATTGTTTTCCTTGCTGGATATTGTGCCGCTGGCAAGGATGGATATTTAATTTTTGGCACGAAAAAAGCCGGTTTACAGAGAAAAAATTGACCGGTTAAAACAATTGGGTGAAGTAGATTTTAGTTTCTCAATACAAATATATATATTTACATTCAGAGACAATTTTATAAAATGGATGTTTTAGCCCGAGAAGGATCACAAATTATTCCGTCAATAACTTTTAATCCGGCAGGAAAAATTGATATTAGTGGACGTTCCATTCACGAAGATCCATCAAATTTTTTTGATCCTCTGTGTGATTGGATTGAAAATTATTGCCAAAATCCTGCAGAAACAACCAATGTTAATATTGAATTAGAATATTTTAACAGTGGATCAGCCAGATATATTCTGAAGATTCTTAAACGTCTTGGGCTTTTGCTTAATGATGGTAAAAAACTTATTATTAACTGGCATTATGAAGAAGGTGATGATGATATTCTTGAACGTGGTGAGTATTATGCCTCTATCATAAAAACTAATTTCAATTTTATTGAAGTCTGAATCCTTATTTGAATTCAATCATTCAAAAGATAAATCATGTTTACTTGCTGGATTTTATAAATATACGGGCTGTCAGCCTTTGTTTTAAAGACATTGGGATAATCTTTTCTATATAAAAACTTACTTTACTTAACAATCCGGGAATAATAATAAACCTTTTACGAAGCATTCTTTTAATGGCGATAGCTGCAACCCTTTTTGGTGATAAAGCTGACCATTTTCCAATTTTCCCCTGCTGAAGTGTTCTGGTTATCACGTCAGAATTTGTAATTACCGGACCGGGGCATAGAATGCTGATACTAATGTTAAATGGTCGTAATTCTTCACGTAGTGCCCTGGAAAAAGAATAGACAAAGATTTTAGTTGCAGAATACACTGTCTTATAAGGCATTGGGTAGAATGATGCAATGCTGCCCAGGTTAAGGATATAGGATGGAGAATTCTTTTTCAGTTCAGGAAGGAATAACCGGGTTAATAACACTACTGAATTTACATTGAGGTCGATCATTTGCATATAGAACCCGGAAGATTGATTTTCAAAACGGCCAACACAACCAAATCCTGCATTATTAATCAGTGTATTTACCTCTAATTTGTTCTCAATACACCAGTTATGAATTATCTCCGGGGCTTTACTATCTGTAAGATTGAGGGTTTTATAACTGGACTTAATTCTGTATTTTACAGTAAGTTCAGCTGATAATTCTTCAAGGTTTTCACCCGGGAGTGAAATAAGTGCCAGATTCATACCTCTTTTGGCACATTCAATAGCAAGTGCTCTGCCAATTCCTTTGCTTGCCCCGGTAATTAATACGTAATAATTATTGCCCATGACTATAACAAATCATTTCCCTGGTTACTCATCTTTTAACCATTCCAGGGTTTTATTAATACCTTCATGTATTGGTGTTATTTGATACCCCAACTCATTTTTCGCTTTGTTGCTTGAAATAGCCCACGAATGAAAGTATTTTTTTACCCAGACCGGTGTAATTACCGGTGGTTTGCCGGTAAGCTCAGCTAAATGTAGCTGAATTTCTGAAATAAACATAATAATTTTCAGAGGGATTTTAATCATAAATCTACTTTTTCCAATTACTTTACCAAGAGTTTCGAAAAATTCATTATAAGTTAAATTCTGACCTCCGATAATATATCTCTCGCCTGACCTCCCTTTTTTCATTGCCAGAATTAATCCGTCTAACACATCGGTTATAAATACATAGTTACCAATGCTCTTTCCGTCACCGGGTATCAGTCGCCATAATCCTTTGTTATAAAGCTTTATTAGTTTTGTAACACTGTTGCTTACTGTAAGCTCACCCGGACCATAGAGTCTGGAAGGAAGAACTATTACTACCTGAATCTTTTTTTTTGTTAATTGCCAGACCTTTTCTTCCATTATTATCTTTGATTTTTCATACCCGGTAAAAGGGAGACTGTTACTACCTGAATTTTCTGTGACAAGATCCTTTTCAGAAGGTCCCAGCACTCCTGCGGTTGAAGTAATTACAACCTTTCTTACACCTGCTTTTATTGCAGCTAAAAGAACGTTTAAGGTACCCTGAACATTGATTTTATAATAAGTATCCCATTGTTTTGCCCATGGTCTTGCAAATGCAGCCAGATGATATACCTCTTCACACCCTTTCATCCCCTGGTAAAGTGAATCTGAATTAAGAAGATCCCCATTTTTAAAGATGACATTTTCGAAATTTATTTTTTTTGATTTTGCCGGGTTCCGTATTAATGCGTGCACAGTATTACCTTCTTCAATCAGCCTTTTTGTCAGATTTGAGCCAATAAATCCGGTTGCTCCTGTAATATATATTTTCATTAATTATCGATTATTTTTTACTGTACCCATTTTTTGCTGTCTGAATAAAGCAAAATATTCGCAAGAAAGTGCCAGCCACAAATGAGCAAAAAAAGCAATCCAGATATTCCCGTATTCAATTGTAAGTATACACAAAACAATACCAAGGGGGATTGCACCAATTACCTCCTGTATACCTTTATAGAAATGAGTGGCTGAATATAGAATTGTGTTAATTATTATTGCTGCTACAATTCCTAAATGATTCACAAGTGGGAATAGTAGTAATCCTCTGAACATAAATTCATAAGCAAGAAGATAACCTGCCCAGCTCAGGGTATTGATCAGAATAAGATAAAAACTCCAGGATTCTTTTTGTATTTGAGGATAGTTTTTTAAATTTTTCGGGTTACGGATAAGAAAGAAATTCATAGAAATAAGAAATACTCCCAGGATTATAATCCATATTAATGAACCGGCAAGCCTGTTTACATTTAAGCCAAGCTGAGATATTGTATAGCCGGGGAGCATCCAAAGAAATAATACAGGTATTAATCCGAATAAAACCATACCACAAAGTCTGATAAAGATAACCTGACGGACATTTTTTGTTTTATCACTTTTCCTATACATCTGAATGATTGAAAACAAAGCAAGCGATGAAAGTATGACATACAGAATGGGGATGATTACATTTCGCGAAAAAACTTCTCCCGTGTTTATTGGATCCATATTTATTTCCGGGTTTTATTAGAACATAGATTCAAAAATATATATTTCAACGAACTAAAATACAATATTTGACTTTATTTATAACTATTTAGTGTCTTAAGTTTGAATGCTAAAATGCTAAAATGATTGAATGAGTAAATGAATAAATGAGTAAATGAATAAATGAGTGAATGAGTAAATGATTGAATGATTAAATGAATAAAATTTGCATTTTTGCCAACTGCCTTTTGCCAATTGTGGACTGCTGATTAATTAGAGCCTGTCTATAAACTCTATATTTCGTTTATAAATAAATAACAAATCTCAAAAAACAAATAACAACTTAACGAAGTGATCTCACAGCTTGCCCCGTTTTTTTCGGGGAACACCTTTAAAATTAATTATTTTGTGAGTAAATAATACTCAATGTTTGAAAAAACAAAATCCAAACAGCACATATTCAAGTATTTGTTTGGTTTTTTAGTCATTGAAATTTGAGATTTATTTGTCATTTGATACTTGTTATTTGGTGCTTTAATTACGAAAATGCTTTACTTTATGGACAAACACTAATTAGTTGCAATTTTTGGTTTACAATAAATCCTTAAATTATTTCAAGTTGCCGGCAAAAAGATTGTATTTTTGTGGTTCTAAAAAACAGCTATGACAGGCAACAAAATGGTTAATGAGCTAAATGAGAGATTTCAGGATTCTTCACCTGAGGAAGTAATTGGGTACTTCCTGAAAGATTTTGACGGGAAAACCGCATTTGGAACAAGTTTAGGAGCAGAAGATCAGGTATTGACCAAAATGATCGTTGATATCGATCCCTGTACATTTATTTTTACTCTCGATACAGGAAGGTTGTTCACAGAAACATATGATTTAATCAGTAGAACTATGAATACCTATTCTGTTAAGATAAATATTTTTTTCCCTGATGCAGAAAAAGTTGAAAAGATGGTTAATGAATTTGGCATAAACCTGTTCTATGATAGTGTTAAGAAAAGGGAGCTTTGCTGTCATATCAGGAAAATTGAACCATCAAAAAGAGCTTTTTCAGGTATTAATGCATGGATTTGTGGAATACGAAGAAACCAGTCGGTTTCACGTTATGCCACGCAAGTTGTGGAATGGGATAACCAGAATAATCTTATCAAGGTAAATCCGGTTTATAAATGGACAGAAGAGCAGGTATGGGAATATATTAATAAGTATAATATCCCTTATAACCCATTGCATGATAATGGGTATCCGAGCATTTCATGCCAGCCATGTACAAGAGCAATAAAACCGGGAGAGGATGTGAGAGCAGGCAGATGGTGGTGGGAAGAACCTGAGAAAAAAGAATGTGGGTTGCATAAACATCGGAGAGAATAATCCGAACCACGAACCTTGGTTACTGTGTTTGCATTATCTCGACAACTTTTTTGTGACACAGAATATTTACCAACATCTGCAGGATAATTTCATTATCCAGATCTGATAAAAAATTTGTTAGCTTACTTTCTCTTTCCTGTTTATCTTTTATATTACTGATCTTTTTTAAATTTTTGAATTGAGATACTTTCAGTTCATTCTCAAGACTTTCCAGTAATACTTCAAATAGGAGAGATTCGGGTTTTGTACTTTTCTTTATATCGTTGGGTGCTCCTAATGTTTCGAGTTCCATGATGCATGCTTCAAGAATCTCTTTTCCGTATTTCTTTGATGCATCATAACCGCTTGAAGTTCCCATGGTATCGCGTAATGACCAGCTGCTTAAATCCTGATGGATATTCTTGATTTTAGTGATTTTTGATGAATCGTACCCAAAAACTCTTTCAAGGATCAGAATAGTGGATATTTTCCATGCTTCCAGATCGAAATCTTTATTTTCAAGTTTTTCTATCTGCTTTTTTATCAATTCAATTTCTTTTTCTTTCATTATTGTATTTGATTAGCATATTTATCAGTACTTATTACCATTCATGATAGAAAATATCCTAATAAGCTATAATAAAAATACGTTTTTTTATTAAGAAGCCGAAACAGGAACAACTAAAATTCAAATTTATTCATAAAGATTGTCCGGAATAGTATTTCCGGCGTTTCTTAAATGCTTCTTTTCTGCTTCGTATGCTCATTATGGAAAAACTTACAAATAATCCTCCAATCATAATCAGGGAAACACCAGCAATAACAGAACTAAGAGTATAGCCTTCTTCGAAATTTTTTTGTAGATATAATCCAAATATTGCAGCAAAAATTATTATTAAACCAATAACCAGCGCAAAATAATCATAAATTGAATAAAGCAGGTTTGCAGTTTTGTATAGTTTTGAATTTCTGTATTTTTCAAACTGTCTCTGTGCCTGGCGTGCAGCATGTTTTCTTGCTTTCGCTTTTTCTCTTTCAACCCAGTCACGATATCTTTCCTCAGGCGTTTTTTTCGATCTGAATCCGGGTTGGTTATAGTGTTTCATTAAAAACTCATATGCTTCATTTACAAGAATAAACTTATCCTGTGCCCCGGAATCCTTATTCAGGTCAGGATGAAACTTTTTTGCTTTTTTCCTGAAAGCTCTTTTAATTTCAAGAATCCCTGAATTCGGAGAAACTTCAAGTATATTTAAATATTGACGAAGCATTGATAGTCTTTTTCAGAATGCAAGATAATAACATAGCTTTATAAAGTAATAAAAAAGGCAAATACTATTTAAATAAAACAGGCTAAGGGCGCTTACGCTAAAGCTTCAGCCTCAGCCTTAGCCTTAGCCTTTTATTAAATGTTTCATATTTCTTATATTGTAGATTATTTGAAAATTGCAATAAATGGAAAAGGTATTGCATATTGGCAGGCTTCCTATTAAATTGTGGTTGAATGAGATTGAAGATGGAGCCATGAAACAGGCAGTAAACCTGGCAAATCTCCCTTTTGCATTCAAACATATTGTCATTATGCCAGATTGCCACCAGGGTTATGGCATGCCTATTGGTGGTGTGCTGGCTACGAAAGGAGTTATTATTCCCAATGCAGTTGGTGTTGATATAGGTTGCGGGATGTCGGCTGTGAGAACATCTTTGCATAATATTGAGATGAATAAACTACGCATAATTATGTCTTGTATCAGGGATCTTGTACCCCTCGGATTTAAGCATCATAAAAAAGCCCGGGATCCTGAACGTATGCCGGAAGGAAAATCCATGAAAATTGATGACTTGCCGGTTGTTTCGCGCGAATATAATAGCGCTCTTTATCAATTGGGAACACTGGGTGGCGGGAACCATTTTATTGAAATTCAGAAAGGTTCAGACGGTTTTATATGGCTAATGGTACATTCAGGGAGTCGTAATATTGGTAAACAGGTGGCTGACCATTATAATAAACTTGCAATGAAGCTTAATGATAAATGGGGTGAATCTGAATACAGGAAATGGCAACTGGCATACCTGCCTGGAAATAGTGATGAGGGAATTATATATTGGAATGAGATGCAGTTTTGTATCGATTTTGCATTTGCAAACAGGCAATTAATGATTGATAATATCATATCGGTATTCAGGAATGAATTTGGTGAAAAGATTAAATTTGCTCCACTGATCAATATTGCCCATAATTATGCCTCGAGAGAAAATCATTTTGGCGAACAGGTTATCGTTCATCGTAAAGGAGCTACCCAGGCTAAGAGAGGTCAAACAGGTATTATCCCTGGTTCGCAAGGCACAAACAGTTATATTGTTCGTGGTAAAGGGAATATGGATAGTTTTGAGAGTTGTTCACATGGTGCAGGAAGAGTTATGGGACGAAAACAGGCACAAAGAAGTCTGGATCTTTCAAAAGAGATCAAAGACCTGGATAAAAAGAAAATACTTCATTCAATACGGTCAAAAAAAGATCTCGATGAAGCCCCTTCAGCTTATAAGGATATAAAGGAGGTTATGAGAAACCAATCTGATCTGGTGGAAATAATTGTTGAGTTAAAACCAATGGCAGTGATAAAAGGATAATAGAAATGGTACCTGCATATATAAAGGCGTATGAAACAGGTGTCCTTGATGAAAGGATCAGCTATGCACAGGAGCAACTTGCTGACTGTAATATGTGTCCGCGTAAATGTGGTGTAAACCGGTTGACTGGTAATAAAGGAATATGCAAAACGGGTTTCAGGGCAATGGTTTCAAGTTATAATTCCCATTATGGGGAAGAATCTCCTTTAGTTGGTAAAAATGGCTCAGGTACAATCTTCTTTACAAATTGTAATCTGCTGTGCGATTTTTGTCAGAATTTTGATATAAGTCATGAGGGAAGAGGTAATGAAGTATCTGATGAAGAATTAGCCCTGATGATGCTGCAACTTCAAAGAGGTGGTTGCCATAATATTAATTTTGTTACACCTACACATATAATACCGCAGATATTATCAGCTTTGAAGAAAGCCGTTATTGGAGGATTGAATATTCCGCTGGTATATAATTCAGGAGGATATGACCGGGTTGAAACCCTGGAGTTGCTTGATGGAATTGTTGATATTTATATGCCCGATTTTAAGTTTTGGAATTCAGGTATCGCAGCAAGAGCTTGTGATGCAGCAGATTACCCCGAGATTGCGAAATTAGCCCTTAAGGAAATGCACAGGCAGGTGGGGAAGCTGGTTATTAATAAAAATGGTATTGCTGAACGGGGATTGCTGGTAAGGCATTTAGTACTGCCGGATGAGGCTGCAGGGACAAGAGAAATAATGAATTTTATTTCGAAGGAAATTTCATCCCGGACCTATGTGAATGTTATGTCACAGTATTATCCTTGTGGTAAAGCATATAAACATCAAGAACTTAGTCGGAGAATAACATCAGAAGAATATTACCAGGCACTTATGAATACAAAAGAAGCCGGTATTACAAGGTTGGATAATCTTAATTTTAAATAGAATATTAAATTTCGTAACTATTCAGAGTCTTAAGTTTGGAATGCTAAAATGCTAAAATGATTAAATGAGTAAATGTTAAAATGACTGTAATGGCTAATTTTATTATACTTTACATTTTTGCCGACTATGGACTGCTGACTGATTAGTTACTAAATTTCAAATATAAAACACGGATAAATCTATGAAAGAAAAAGTACGTACAGGTTTAGCTTCTTATGGAATGTCGGGCAGGGTTTTTCATGCACCCTTTCTTAAAACCAATCCAAATTTTGTTTTGAAAAAAATTGTTGAAAGGAAACCAAAAGGCTCAAAAGAAAAATATCCGGAAGTGGAGATTGTACAAAGCTATAAGGAGCTAATAGATGATAAAAATATTGACCTCGTTATTGTTAATACCCCGGACCAAACCCATTGGGAATTAACGAAGAAAGCACTGGAAGCAGGTAAACATGTTGTTGTCGAGAAACCTTTTGTTGTGGAATCTTCGAAAGGAGAAGAACTTATTAAAATAGCTGAAGAAAAAAATTTGATGCTTAGTGTTTTTCAAAATCGAAGGTGGGATGGTGATTTTATGACAGTGAAAAAAGTAATAGAAAAAGGTTGGCTGGGAAGATTAGTGGAGTATGAAGCTCATTTCGACCGGTTCAGGAATTTTATCAAAGAGAATACCTGGAAGGAAGAGGAGGGAAAAGGTACGGGAATAATATATAACCTGGGTTCACATTTAATTGACCAGGCACTTGTTTTGTTTGGATTACCTGAAGTGGTAAATGCAAACATCCGTACATTTCGTGATGGAGGGAAGGTAAATGATTATTTTGATATCCGGCTTGAGTATGAAACTTTCAGGGTGATATTAAAGTCATCGTATTTGGTTCGCGAACAGGGACCCAAATACATATTGCATGGAACCAGCGGGTCGTTTGTGAAATCCGGTACCGATCCGCAGGAGGAAATGCTGGATAAATGTGTTCTGCCGGTTGGTAATGAGTGGGCAAAAGAAGAGGAAGGACAGTGGGGGTTGTTAAATACAAATATTAACGGTAATGATGTAAGGAAAAGGATTGAAACCCTGCAGGGGAATTATAACGAATTCTATAATAATATATATAAGGCGATTAAGGAAGACGAGGAGTTGGCGGTCAAACCCGGTGAGGCTTTAGATGTTATCAGAATTATTGAAATGGCAATAAGGAGTAACCGGGAGGGGAGAGGTTTAAAATTAAAAATTTAAAATTAAAAATTAAAAAGTTACATACAGGACTGAACCTAACTCGAAACCCGAAACCCGCTTCGTCCACCGTAGTGGTAACGAAGGTGGATAACGCGTAACTCTTTGGCTACTTTTTATATTCATTAATTATTTTCTCAATATCACTCATTCTAAAACCATAATCTCTTTTTAGCAATCCGAGTCTTTGATTATCAGAAACAGACTCAGGGATATTAAGTTTTTTCTTAATATAATTTGATGGAACATCATTGGCTAAAGATACTTCCCCGATAGTCATATAACCCCTGATCTCAATATCCGTATCAGAATGATTATGCCTTTCATGGGAATCTTCGGTTTCTTTTAATATAACACTATCATCATTTTCTGTTATGCTCTTATTTTTACTGTATTTTGCAACGACATCATCATCTTTTATAGCAGCTTTATTATCATGTATATCCGTTATTTCTGTATCTGATATAATGTTTTCATCTGTTACCAGTCGTCCTTGCCCTTGTATTATTTCACCTATTTCAGGTTTTACAAAAAAAGCAAAGAGAAAAAGAAGGGCACTGGTAAAAACAAATATACTTGTAACTAGTTTACGTGCTAATGTTCCACTGACCAGTTTACGAAATAGAGATAAAATCAATTTCCAGTGAAAAATAGTATGTAACAACAGCAGTCCCAATAAAACAAATGCAATAACAAGATGAATAGCACCCCATTCATGCCTGTCCATATTAAAAAAATAAAGTTCAACATTTTCCCCATACTTAATCCATCTGTCATGTCCGGGAATTAATACGTATTTCATCAGTAAACCTATTCCTGCAATAGCTGCCATGCAGAGAAACATTAAAGAATCGATTAAGAAATTAATTTTTGACTTAGACATAATTCATATAATTTTTTAAATATAATTATTATTTTTTTGTTTTGTGCAATGGGATAACCAAAAGCAGTTTAAAATAATCATATTTGGTCTTCTATATATTACAACACACGCATATTATGGGTTACAAAATAATTTTGTCCAAATAATATAACACTGCAACAGAAATGTAAATAATATACCTGTAGATTTATATATTATTCTTTTCTTTTCGATAATCAACTAAAACAGGCATACCATTATAATTATTATGGATATTCTTTTCATACGTTTAAATCTTTTATGTTAGTGACAAGGTTACTTATATTTTCTACCTTTTTACAAGTTCAGTGGTATTTGTTACTCGCTCCCACAAAAACCCATGGCGCAAACCCGCTCGTGAACTTCCATGTGAAAAAATCCGGATACTGTTGCGCAACCGTTATTTAATCATTTTTATTTGTGCATTAATAATACATGGAAGTTTCATTTTGATTTTTTTTATTGGTTTAAAATAACAATTTATTTGTAATGTGTATTATCTCTTTGGCTCATAAATGTAAACAATTAAATCGTCCAGCAATACCTTTTTTTTCCCTCTATGCCATAAATACACTTTTAAATTATCTTCTTTAGTTCGTACTTCAGGAGTTAAGTAATCAATTTTAATTTCGTTCCATTCATTATATTTAATTTCCTCTTTTTTAATCCCTAAGGCACGATAATGATATGGCTTATTCTTGTAATGAAAGCTAACTATTAATAAAGGAGGTTCTTCATTATATTTTTCAGGGATAAATACCCTTGCAGATCCCTGAATCCAGGCGTGATCATGGTCAGTTAAATCTTTATATTTTATATCAATTCCAGGAGAAAACGTATTGTTTTCATCCATGATAAATACTCCCTTTGTATTTGTTGTTGCATCTGTTCTTTCTCCAAAGAAATTCTGATAAAGTATTTTCTTGTTATAATCTTCTTCGTTAATAAAATGCTCAAAAGTTTCCACTGATCTTTCTACTAAAAGTAATTTCTTATCATTTTCACAAACTTTTGTTTTACCAAATATTGCAAAATAGTACTCCATAGTCATTCTTTCTTTGCTGATGACATTATTTTCAAATTGCCATGTTTGAAATAAATTGAGTGTGATAAAAAATAAGCCAATGGAAATAACTATAAATCTACTTACGACCGATGCTAATTTCACTTTTTCAATAAAATACCCTAATGGTATAGCTAATAATACATAAGCAGGAACTAAGGATCTGGAGCTGTAGCTCCCTCCTGCATACCACCATGTGGTCCAGCTTGATGTTATATAAATATCTACTATTATAAATGCAGATATTGCAAAAAATACGGGTCGGTTTTTTTTGTACAGATAATACAAACCTATAAATGAAAAGATCATAACAGGAGTATAAACAAACCACCCTTTCCTAAAACTAAATAAAAATTTTATGATATATGGCGATATAAGGTCTAATCCTTCTCCGGCATTTGTATAAGAGTAAAATAGATATTGTCCTGTAATTGACTTCCAATATAGAAATTGTGGTAAAAGGACGATAAAGATACAAGTGATAACTGTTATTAAATGAGAAAAATGTGTCTTAAATAGTTCAAATTTGTTTTTGTGAAAATTTTGTTTGGAATACCACAACAAAGGGATTAGAATACATACTACCTCAGAAGGTCTGATTAGAGTAATAAAACCAACAGATAAACCAATAATAATTGCATATTTTAATTTTTGCTTTTTGTACCATTCGATTGTATAATAAGTAAGTATAGCATAAAATGTAAAAAGAAAATTATGAGAAAGTAATGTTCCGTCAAAAGCTGTTAACTGGAAATAATTAGTGCCAAAAAAGATTATTACCAGGATGATACAGGTTGTAAAATGACTAAAGAAATGCAGTAATACTTTTGAAAAAAAGATTAATCCTATTATAGCATATATCAATCCACCAATGGCAATTGAATACTGATAAGGAAGAGATAACCCATCAGCCGGATAACCGAGAGGCTCAGCAATTAAATGAGCAAGAAAGAAAAAAGGAGAATAGAGTATTGATAACCCCATTGTATATTTCATCACCCAATTCCCGTTATCAAGTTCAATTGCCTGATAAAGAGTTGCAGTTGGATCATAAGCACTTATCAGGTTAGTTAACCATTCCTGATTACTCAGGCTTAGATCATGATAAATGTATTTTGCCGGTAGATATAAATAGTAACCAAATACATCCCAAGTTAAAATGTTTAATGGCTCGAAGAAAAATCTAAATACTACTAAAACCAGGCCTAGTAATAATATCAGGTGTTTATATGAATAATTGTTTACTATATTCATTATTATTATTTATAGGATTCTGTTTATCGTTGACACAACACTGTGTTATCTGATTTTTTGGTCAGCATAAAATGAAGCTATATTCTAAATTTATTCTCCGAGATGCCGGATGACACCGTATTTCCGGGGCACCACAAGATCTGCCTTTCTGGCCGGTTGGTCTTCTTTTATTGTGTAATCAATATCCATAATTTCTATAAACTCCGCTGTATAGTCCTTTAGCACACCTGAATATTTAAATATTTTCTCACCTTTAATCAACTCAAGCACCACCCTATGACCAATATATCTTTCCAGCAACGGCTCGAAAGAAGTTCCCACAGAACCCATAAATTCTTTTTGTATCTTAGAGATATATTTATCCTGAGAAGTTAATACTGCCCCTGCAGGAGTGGTTCTTTTAGCCTGACTGATTGACAGATTCAACACCTCCATCACCGAATCTTTTACTGTTTTGAAAACGTTTTGTATTTTTCTTTTAAGCTTTCTTAAAGCTCTGGGATGATAAGTTCTTTTTAATTCTTTCTCCCTGTCTTTTTTAGCACCTTTATTTAATTCGTCATGGTAGCGAATTAATGCCTGGATATTGGAATACTCATATTTATATAAAATATAACTCGCCTCATCGTCTCCATTTTCATCTTTGTAGTTGGTCGAATAAGTAAACTCCAACCC
>JAUXED010000146.1 GCA_030618105.1 Bacteroidota bacterium
TGGGAAATCAAATACATATTAGCATAAATAAAATCTTAGTTGTTGTAATTATATTCCATTTACTCTTTTGGGTTTCTTTACCAATATTTTTAGCTCTAACACAATTAAATATAAGTATAGCAGGTGTTTTTAATACATATGATGAATTCTATAATATAACCCTAATTTATGGGACCTTATGTAACGCTCTTCTTTTTTATCTGTTAGTATTTGTAGTAATACCACATTACTTTAGTCGAAATAAATATTTGCTTGGAATTTTAGTTTCATTGTTACTTTATATCTTAATTAGCTTTTTTGAATTTATATTAGACATTATTGTAATAACATCAATATATTCTGCAACTGATTCTGAAAAAATCTTTTCAAATTCCGGCATATTTTTATACATATCAAACTTTGAGATAAATATTTTATTCTTAATAATAGCTATTGCATACCGATTTACAAAAGACTGGTTCAAAAGTGAAAAAATAAAACATCAGCTTATGGAAGAAAAGCTGTCAAGTGAATTGCAATTTTTAAGATCGCAGATAAACCCTCATTTCTTATTTAATACACTAAATAACTTGTTCGGAATGGCCCGCCAAGCTGAAGCAATACCTGTTGCCGATGGAATTGCAAAACTCTCCAATTTGATGAGATATATGATATATGACAGTGTAATTGATAAAGTGCCTATTGAAAAGGAAATTAAATATATAAATGACTTTATTGATTTACAAAAGTTACGTATTAAATCCACGAAAAATATAAATATTGACTTTCAAATCTCAAACTATTCACCTAAGTTAATAATTGCACCTCTTATTTTAATTCCATTTGTTGAAAATTCATTTAAACATGGTATTTCATCGCAAAATAGATCCGAAATAATAATTGAGTTAAAAATTATTGGAAACAAAGTTGAATTTAATATTCGTAATACAATTAATAAATTGCGTTTAAACAGAAATGATGAAAGTAGTGGTTTTGGGCTTAAAAATGTTGAAAAAAGACTAAATCTTATATATCCAAATAAACACCAGTTAAAAATTAATATACAAGATAATTTTTATACTGTTTCGCTAACCATTGATACAGAACTATGAAATTAAAAACAATTGCTATAGATGATGAACCATTTGCTTTAAGTGTTATTAAAGAGTATATTGGTAAAGTTACTTTTTTAGATTTAAAAGGATTGTTTTATGATCCAGTTAAAGCTTTAACCTTTATTCAGGAAAATTCAGTTGATCTCATATTTCTAGATATAAACATGCCTGATTTAACAGGAATTCAATTTCTTAAAGCTCTTGAAAACAAGCCTTTGATTATTTTTTCAACAGCATACTCAGAATACGCTGTTGAAAGTTATGAATATAAGGCCGTCGATTATTTGTTAAAGCCAATAGAGTTTGAACGATTTTTAAAAGCAACGATGAGGGCTAAGGAGCAGTTTGAGATAAAACAAAAATCGAAAAATGTATGGAATCTTACTGAAAAGATTAATAATTCACCTGATTCTATTTTTATTAAAAGCGGCACTGAAATTCATAAAGTATTTATTAATAACATTATATATATTGAGGGAACAGGAAATTACATTACAATAATTTGCATTGATAAAAAAATAATGACCCTAATTTCTATGTCAAAGATGTTAAATATGTTACCTGAGAAACAATTTTATCGGGTACATAAATCCTATATTATCTCTATGAATTATGTGGGAAAAATTGAACGTCACCAGCTTACAGTAAATAAAATAAACATACCTATTGGTATTACTTATCGCAAAGAATTTTTTGAAAGTATAGATTTTTCCCAGAATAGAAATTAATTAACAAAAACATAGATGAAACTGTGTGAATTTCGTGGCTTATTTATAACGTAAAAGTGTTTTATCCTTCGTTAATGCAAAATAGTAAATAGATTTTAAATAAGTGAAAGTTACATAAAAAACTTGTGATCAGAATGAAGGATAAAACATAGTTGGACAATGCCGCCGTACTATGGGTATTCTATTGTTGGATTTTATTCTTTTTGTTGAAAATGTGCTTTTTTGAAGAAGGATTAATAATGAAAAATCCGGTAAAAGTGACACAATTATTTTATCATTATCATATTTCAGGTAGTTTTCAGACATAATTTTTGCATTACGAACATATTGCCGTTTAATTTTTTAGAGGGTTATCAAAGAACGTTTTATTATTTATTTTTTAGTTATCGGGTATCGGGATTCGATGTACTATTTCCATCCTTCCTTTTTTACAACGAGGACATAGAACAGTATTTTTTCCGGTAATTATCCCGTATACTTCCATGGCACTGAGGCCTTCAAGCTTTGACAAAAAGGTTATTTTGCCAATAAGTGCCAGGCATTGCTCCCTTAATGAATTAGTATGCACAGATGCTAATATTCCGTAATATCTGATCTTGTAAAAATTGTTAGGCAGTATGTGTTGCAAAAACCTCCGGATAAATTCAACTGATTGGATAGTCATTATTTTCTGAACTCCATGGTTCCGGTTGTCTTTATACCGGAAAGAAACATTTCCTTCTTTTAATCCTACTATCCTGCTATTTGATATAGCTACCCGATGAGCATACCTTCCCAGGTATTGTAAAACACTGTTCACCCCACCCAACGGTTTTTGGGCATAGATTATCCAGTTTTTTTCATAAAGCTTATTTTTAATTTTATTCCAGTTAATATCCTTTGTTAATTTGATGTCTCCATCTTTTATTCCTTTTTCAATGTATCGGCACAATATTCCCCTGAAAATATTTCCAATTACTTTAATGGGGACAAAGAACTTATACCCACTGCTGACCCATTCAACCTGGTCTTCAGATAGTCCTCCGGCTGGTACAATCATGTGGATGTGCGGATGATACATTAATGTTTGTGTCCAGGTATGCAGTAGTGCAACAGCTCCCGTTTGTGCTCCTAATAACCGTGGATTGGCGGTTGCTTTATTTACTGCTTGCCATGCAGCCGAAAAAAGTTTACTATAGCAGTACCGCTGATTAATGTAAAAAATACTGTTTAATTCTTGTGGTATCGTAAAGACCAGGTGAAAGTGCCTGGTTGGTAACAATCGTCCTTTAAGCTTATCCACCCACTGTTCCTGTTTAATAAACTGGCATTTTGGGCAATGCTTATTGCGACATGAGTTGTAGGCATGTTTTTCAAAACCGCAATTATTGCAACGTGCGGTGTGTCCTCCCATTGTAGAAGTGCGGCAGGATATGATGGCTCTCATTGCCTTTTGTTGCTCGAAGCAGCTGTTGTATTGCTTGTTGTATTGTTCACCAAACTGCGCTAGGATATGAGCAAGCTCATATGTATGTCTTTTGTTTTCAACGCCTTCCATGCCATTAGTTTTTTTCGTCTTCACTGGTCAGGTCAGGCAGATTAATATTATCCAGATTTGCTACATGCAAGTAAATTGAGGTTGTTTTCATTGCATTATGACCCAGGATTAATTGTAGTTTCTTCAAATTTATTCCTTTCTCAAGCATATGTGTAGCAAATGAATGTCGCAATACATGAGGGGAAACCGATTTGTTTATGCCCGCCATTTTTGCAGCCCTGTTTACTACATTGGCAAAGCTGGTATCAGTGTATCTTTTCCCCGGTACAAATCCTTCAAAAAGGAAAGTTTTTGGATGATACTTTTTGTAATAGTTACGAAGCATCCTGATTAATGAATCAGATATGGGGATCTGACGTTGTTTATGTCCTTTCCCTGCAACAACCTTGATAACCTTCCTTTCAGCATCAATATGCCCTGGTTCCACGTTCAATACTTCGTTTCGTCTCATCCCAGTTGCATAAGCCAGCGAAAGCAAGGCGCTGTGTTTTATATTAGGCAATACATTTATTAGCTTTAAAGCTTCTGTACGTGAAAGTACAACAGGTATTTTTTTTTCTTTTCTTGGACGTTTGACTTTAAAGTCTTCCCACTTACGCCCCAGAATATCTGTTTGCAGTAGCTTCCATGCTCCAATAAGCTGGTTGATAGTTGAAACAGAAAAATTTAGGTGTTGTGTTCGGAAAGCAATGTAGTCCTTAAATTGTTGCGTAGTGATCACCTCAGGAGAAATATGGCAATGTCTGGATAGACCCGTCATTAAGGACACATAAGTTTTGATCGTTCGTGGACTGTAATTGCGGATCTGCATCTCGGAGATCATGCGGTCACGTAAACTTTTTTTTTCATGGTAATTGAATTTTAGTTAAATAAAATCCAAGTTACGTAAATCATTGCAAGTTATCGCCGAAGGCGGTTTTCGTTCAACGATTTGGCATATGAAACGTTGCGCATTTCAAGGCACATTCGTATCAAATCGGTACGTTATTTATTAAAAGTTATTTCTCT
>JAUXED010000030.1 GCA_030618105.1 Bacteroidota bacterium
ATAGAGGGAATAAAGGGAATAGAGGGAATAGAGGGAATAGAGGGAATAGAGGGAATAGAGGGAATAGAGGGAATAGAGGGAATAGAGGGAATAAAGGGAATAGAGGGAATAAAGGGGAAGAATGGAATATTGGAATGATGGAATATTGGAATAATGGAATAGTGGAATAGTGGAATAGTGGAATACTGGAATAAAGGGAATAGAGGGGAAGAATGGAATAATGAAGAGAAGAAAAACTAACCGCAGAGATCGCAAAGAAGGCGCAAAGTTCGCATAAGAATATTTATACTTTGCGTTCTCAGCGCATCCTTAGCGTACTTGGCGGTTAATTCTTTAATAAATTTGACCGCAGAGTTGCAGTTTGAATAGCGGAGAGCAAAGAGCAAATGACAGCATTCAAACTTCAAACCTCAAACTCTTTTCGGTTTTTTATACAAGATAGCATAAAAAACTATCCGGATATCAGAGTATAAACTTTACCCGGAAGGCTTTTAACAATTCCAGCGAACTCCAGGTTTAAGAGTATTGGTGATACTTTGCTTACCGGCATTTCTGCCTCAAGACAGATGCTGTCAATTGGCAAATCGCCACGTTTTTTTAAGATATCCACCAGTTTTGTTTCTTCTTGCGAGAGTTCTCTGAACAGTTGTTTTTGAATTGCTTTTTTGATTTTTCCGGGCGGATCCCAACCCATTATATATTCTAAATCTTGAACTCCTTCAATTAGGGCTGCTTTATTGATTTTAATTAACCGGTTACATCCCTGTGAATAATTGTCGTTCACTCTTCCCGGGAATGCAAAAACATCCCTGTTGTACGAGTTAGCCAGGTCGGCAGTGATCAGTGCTCCACCTTTGGGACCCGACTCAATCACAATAGTGGCATCTGCCAGTCCGGCAATAATTCGGTTCCTTTTAACAAAGTTGTTCTTTTCGGCCCATTCATAACTCATGAAGTCGGAGACCAAAGCTCCTTCTTTCAGAATTTCATAGGCAACTGATTTGTGTGAAGCAGGGTAGAGAGTTTCAAGTCCATGGCCCAGAACTGCTACAGTGTGAAGGTTGTTTTTTAAAGCGGCTTTATGTGAACAAACATCAATTCCATATGCAAGTCCGCTAACAATAACCGGATTGTGTTTTCTTTCAGCAAGATCAGATACAAGTTTCTTACAGATGTCCTTACCTCTTTCCGTTGCTTTCCGGGTTCCTACAATACTGATGACTTTTTCACGGTTCAGGTCCAGGTTTCCCTGTAAAAATAAAATAATCGGGGCATCAGGACAATGTTTCAAACGTTCAGGGTAATCTTCATCGAGATAATAGAGGGCTTTTATATTCTTCTTCTGAATATACTCGAATTCTTTGTCAGCTTTTTCAATTATCCCCGGGGTTGTAACTTTTTTAGCAAGCAAGGTGCCAACCCCGGGTATTTTCTCAAGTTTAGAAGCCGGTTCATTAAAAACAGCTTCAATACTTCCCGCATAAGCGATAAGTTTTTTTGCTGTTACAGTTCCAACTCCAGGGATAAGACTGATAGCTATTTTATATACCAGGGGTTTTCTTTCCATTATTAAACTATACCCTGATCGAGCATTGCATTGGCAACTTTGAGAAACCCTGCAATATTTGCTCCTTTAACATAATCGATATAACCATCTTTTTGTGTCCCATGAGTTTTACATGCATGGTGTATATCCCTCATTATCTGATGAAGCTTATCATCAACCTCTTTCCTTGTCCAATTCATCTTCATCGAATTTTGGGACATTTCAAGTCCTGAGGTTCCTACCCCCCCAGCATTGGCTGCTTTTCCGGGACCATAAAGGATTTTATGCTTTTGGATAACCTCAATAGCTTCAGGTGTACATGGCATATTTGCTCCTTCGCATATACACAGGCAACCATTATCAATCAATTTTTGGGCATCCTCTATATCCAACTCATTTTGAGTTGCACAAGGCAATGCAATGTCGACCTTAATTTCCCAGGGGTGTTTATCCTGATGAAATTCCACATTTTCAAATTCGTATGAATAAGGTCTAACAATGTCTTCATTAGTGGCTCGCAGTTCAAGCATGTACTCGATTTTTTCTCCTGAGATTCCGGCGGGGTCATATATAAAACCATCAGGTCCGGATAAGGTAACAACTTTTGCACCCAGTTCAGTTGCTTTTTGTGCAACTCCCCAGGCAACATTTCCGAAACCTGATACTGCAACTGTTTTATCCTTAAATGATTCCCCAATAGTTTGAAGCATTTCTTTTGCAAAATATACATTGCCAAACCCTGTTGCTTCCGGGCGGACAAGACTGCCTCCCCAGTTTAATCCTTTTCCTGTAAGAACACCGGTATGTTTCCTGGCCAGCTTTTTATACATACCATACAGGAATCCAATTTCCTGGCCACCAACACCAATATCTCCTGCCGGAATATCTGTCTCAGCTCCGATATTGTGCCATAATTCCAACATAAAAGACTGGCAAAAACGCATGATCTCTAATTTGGATTTCGCTTTGGGATTGAAATCACTTCCTCCTTTTGCTCCACCCATGGGTAGAGTAGTAAGGCTATTTTTGAATATTTGTTCAAATCCAAGGAATTTCAATATGCTTAAATTAACGCTTGGGTGAAAACGCAAACCGCCTTTATATGGACCAATAGCATTATTGAATTGAATGCGGTACCCCAGATTAACATGAGTATTCCCTTCATCATCAGCCCATGGTACTTTAAAAGTGAAAACTCTGTCAGGCTCAACAAGCCTTTCAATAATACCGGCAGTTTCAAACTGGGGGTTCTCGTTATAGGTTTCTTCAATTGATTCCAGTACCTCCTTAACAGCCTGGAGATATTCTTTTTCTCCGGGATGCTTTTTCTCAAGATTCGAAATTATTTGATTAACATTCATAAGTATAGATTTTTATTTATAATGCCTTATTTTACAGGTAATTAGTTTCTGTCCTTAAAGTTAAACAGATTTTGAAATAAAGAACTAAAAAATAAATTCCAATTATCAAATAACAAATGACAACTTAACGAAGTGATTTCATGAACACCTTTAAAATTAATCATTTTGTGAGTAAATAAATTCCAAATAACAAATAACAAAAATTCAAAATAGGATTAATCGATATATTGATTTTACGCCTTTCTTTTTTTGAACATTGGTGGTTGATATTTATTTGCAATTTGGTGCTTGTTTTTTGTGATTTTTGCTATTAACTTAAACTTTCGGACTTTATAGACGGGCTCTATTTAATTCACAGTAAAACTAATTAGTTGAGAAATGATAATAAATGATTTACCTCATGTTGTGGGTGTATTTTTTTATTCATTTACTTATGTAGAGTGAGAGCTGGTTTTTCAGTTTTGTTTTATCTTTCTTAGATAACCCTGTAATACTTATTGGAGGATATTTTGCAATTCCCTTATTAAGTTTTTGATAAATTATTAAATAATCCCTCATTTTGAATAAAAAAGAGCTTGTCTGAAATTTTACAAAATCCTTTTTATGCATCTCAATTGTATGTTTTTTCCCTGAAAAAATTTTCATGGAATAAAATTTAAAAACAATCTTATTCCCGTTATCTGAAAAATAGATATAATGAAAATCCCTAAAGTTGTTTATTATTATTATTAACACAAAAACTCCAACAAGAATGAATGACCACTGGGATTTATTCAAACCCCATATAGGATTAATAAGGATCCTGGTTGTATAAATTATTGCAATTAAAGCAACTACAATAATGGTAGCAAAAAAGATGCGCAGTCTGATTTTTATAGCTGTCTTGCTGTTTTCAACAATCATAAATGAAACAAATTACAAATTACAAATTACAAATTACAAAAATTCAAAACACAATTAACCGATATATTGTTTTTGTGCCTTTCATTTTTTTGAACATTGGGATTTGTGATTTAGTTAATATTTGGTGCTTGTTTTTTGTGATTTTTAATATCTTTTTAAACTTTTTGACTTAATGGACGGGTTATATTTAGTGGATTATATCAATCCGGTAAAGTTTCCCGGGATACCTGTTTTTCCTCTTTTGCCTTGAGCGCGTTAAAATAATAAATCAGATCGATAATTTCTTCATTGGTCTTAAGGGTCAATCCGTTTTTGTCAATATATTCTTCAAGTTCTTTGGTGTGATCTGACAGGGTTTTAAGTATTTTACGTTTCGATTTTCTAATATACTCTGCAGGTTCATTACCTTTTTTAATATAATATTCTTCAGTTATCCTAAAATAATCCCTGTAGTTACCTCCGCTAAAATTAGATACCGGCAGGTCTTCCCGTTTTATTTCAGATGATCGTCGGTACAACAGTTTACAATATCCCTTAGCCATTACTTCGAAAAATCCGATATCCGGTTTGCCTATGGGGGGGGCAAATCCCGAATAAATAAATGTCAAGTGTCCGAATTCCAAGTGGTCAATCTCATCAGGCCTAACAAACATCATAATATTTTCACCATGCTTAAACTCAATCTCATCAATAAAATGATTCAGGCGTAAAGGTACGTTTATTGTTTTAGTACTGTCTCTATGATAAATTGTGCCGGATACAAATTCCGGGCCGGGATAATATGGACTTCCTTCAATTTCTCCATATGGATTAACCCCTTTAATCATGGATCTTCTCATGTATTGTATTAATTTGGGGTTGTTTCCGGTACCGGAATATATCTGGCCAATGGCTGTCTGACAAAGAGACAGAATTAAAAAACCAGTCCAAATAACTTGAAATAATAGTATTTTTTTCATGTTTCTATGATGTTTATTATTTCAAATAAAAGATTTAAATATAATGAATTAATGTAACTATTCGGTGCCTAAAGTTTGGAATGCCAAAATGGCTAATTTTATTATACTTTGATTTTTTAGTCTGCAATCTTCAGTCGGCAGTCGGCAATTTGAAGACCGGACTATTTAATGTCAGTCCATAAAGTCAAACAAATTTTAAATTAAAGCACCAAATAACAAAAAACAAATTACAACTGAACGAAGTGACCTCATGAACACTTTTTAAAATTAACTATTTTGTGAATAAATAAACTCCAATTATCAAAAAATTTAAAATTCAAAACAGAATCTACAAATACATTATTTTTTCTTTTTTTATTTTCTTTTTTTGAATTTTGAAACTTGAGATTTATTTGTATTTTGGTGCTTGTTTTGTGTGTTTTTTTACATTCATATTGTTTTATAATTGTTTGATTGTTCTTTTCTTTCTTGCCGACTGTGGACTGTGGACTGCCGACTGATTAATTACATATCAAAAATTATTCCTCTTTTTTCTAAAGAAAGTTTTTAAAATTTCAGAACAATCATTTTCCAATACCCCTCCTGTTAGTCTTGTTTTTGGATGTAGTAGATGCTGTGGGTTATTTGTAAAACCTCTTTTTTCGTCTTTTGCTCCATATTTTATTGCTCCAATCTGGCTCCAGAATGCAGCACCGGCACACATAATACATGGTTCAAGTGTAACATACATAGTGCAATTGTGCAGATATTTTCCGCCAAGATTATTCGCTGCTGCAGTAATAGCCTGCATCTCAGCATGTGCAGTAACATCGTTAAGGGTTTCGGTTAGGTTATGCCCCCTGGCAATTATGTCACCACCACTAACAATGACAGCTCCAATCGGTATCTCATTTTTTTCCATTGCCTTGATCGCTTCCTTCAAGGCTTCTTTCATGAAATATTCATCTGAGCGGTCAAGGATCATAGTTTTTGTATAAGATTAGCTTCTTATGATTTGCTTTATTAATACAAATAACGGAATAATACAACATAATAAAAACAAACTTTTTTCATCCTTTTATTCCCTCTATCCCCTCTACTCCCTCTATCCCCTCTATTCCCTTTACTCCCTCTATTCCCTTTCTTTCATTATTCTCCGTTTTTTATTTAATTTTGCTCAAATTCAAAGATTAAATTATGTTACGAACACACACTTGCGGAGAATTAAGATTATCAAATAAAGAAAGAGAAGTAACGCTTTGCGGATGGGTTCAAAAATCACGTGATCTAGGAGGCATGACATTTATTGATATGCGTGACAGGTATGGGATCACCCAGTTGGTTTTCAACATGGAAACGAATGCCGGACTATGTAATAAAGTCAGGAAGATTGGACGTGAATACGTTATTTGTGCTACCGGAATTGTTAATGAAAGGAGTAATAAAAATCTTAATATTCCGACAGGTGAAATTGAAATAGAGGTAAAGGAATTTAAAGTGCTTAATGAATCTGAAGTACCTCCCTTTACAATTGAGGAAAAAACTGATGGGGGAGAAGAGTTAAGAATGAAATTCCGTTATCTTGATCTTAGACGAAAACCGGTTAAGGAAAATTTAATTCTTAGATACGAAATGGCCCGGGAGGTACGAAAATACCTTGATTCAAAAGATTTTATTGAAATTGAAACCCCGGTGCTTATTAAATCTACACCTGAAGGAGCACGTGATTTTATTGTTCCTTCAAGATTGAAAGCAGGGGAGTTTTATGCTTTACCCCAATCTCCTCAAACTTTTAAACAGTTATTAATGATTTCGGGCTTTGATAAATATTTTCAATTAGTGAAATGTTTTCGTGATGAGGATTACAGAGCAGATCGTCAACCGGAATTTACACAGATTGACTGTGAGATGTCTTTTGTGGAACGAGACGATATTCTGGAAACTTTTGAGGGATTAGCAAAGCATTTATTCAAAAAGATCAGGGATTTTGATTATACAGACCCATTTCCAAGGTTGCTTTATAGTGAGGCTATTGAAAAATACGGGACCGATAAACCTGATACCCGGTTTGGAATGTTGATACAGGATATTACTGAACTGGCTAAGGGAAAGGGTTTTAAGGTGTTCGATAGTGTAGAATATATCGGGGGAATTTGTGTAAAAGGAGGTGCCGGATACAGCCGGAAAAATTTGGATGCCCTGACGGATTTCGTAAGGAAACCCCAAATTGGAGCTACAGGGTTGGTATATGTAAAATTAAGCAGTGATGGAACAGTAAAATCTTCTGTAGATAAGTTTTTTAATAGTGAAGAACTTAAAAAATGGGCTGGTAATATGGAGGGTGAAAACGGAGATCTTTTACTTGTACTTGCAGGTGAAAGAAAGAAAACGCTGTATGCTTTATCTAAATTACGGCTTGAGATGGGAGAGAAACTGAAACTAATTGACAAAGATATTTTTGCCCCATTGTGGATTGTTGACTTTCCTTTACTGGAATGGAATGACGAAACCAATAGGTATCATGCGATGCATCATCCCTTCACTTCAGCAATTATGGATGATCACCATCTGTTTGAAACTGATCCGGGAAAAATACGGGCTAATGCATATGATCTTGTTATTAACGGAGTGGAAATTGGAGGAGGATCAATCCGTATTCATGATAAACAAGAACAGGCTGAAATGTTTCGCCTTCTTGGTTTCTCAAATGAAGAGGCGGAAAAACAATTCGGATTTCTTATGAATGCTTTTAAATATGGAGCACCACCACATGGTGGAATTGCTTTTGGATTCGATAGATGGGTGGCTTTATTTGGCGGTTCGGATTCCATTCGTGATTATATTGCATTCCCTAAAAATACCGCAGGAAGAGATATTATGATCGATACACCTTCAGTCCTGTCAGATGAGCAACTCAGGGAACTGTCTCTGAAAGTAGTTAATAAGTAGTCTTTTTTTGTTGAAAACTTCATGGTTTTTTAAACCAAATCAATATTAAACCATTTTATTTTAGCACGAAAAATATATTTAACTGTATATGTTAAAGATTGAAAGAGAAAACAATCGGTTTGTCGTTTCTTTTTTTGAGATAAATCGTTTAAATACAACTATTTCAAGGATTATTGAAAAACAACTGGTTCAGCTTCTAAACGAAAACGGGGCAGAATTACTACTTGACCTAAAGGGGATCAAATTTGTCGATACTTCAGGATTTAATACACTTCATAAACTCCATGAGGTAGCTAATAAATATAATTCCCGGCTTTTTCTTACTAATGTATCTTTAGAGGTAAAGGAGTTATTCAGACTTCTTGAAATTGAAAATACTTTTACTATAATTGAATTCCCGGATAAAATCCCGGAAACCATAAGATAAAATTTTTTTTATCTTTAATTTTATATTTTGGTTTAGTAATAATTTATTAAATATTACTGTCATGAAAAAATCAACCTCTCTTTTTCCATTTATTTGCCTTCTATTGTTTGTTTCCTTACACGCAAATGCTCAAAAGAAAAATTTTGTCAAAGCAAATTTATTCAGTCCGCTTGTCAAGTCAGGATCTTTTTTCTACGAAAGGGTTTTAAATGATAATATGAGCGGACAACTGGGATTCTTTTTTACTAAAGTAGAGGCAGGGGACACTAAATTCAGTGGTTTTGGAATTACTCCGGAATTCAGGTACTACCTTTCAGAATCAGGTGCACCAAAGGGAATATTCATGGCACCATACTTCCGGTACCAAAGTTTCAAACTAACTATTGAAGGAGATACCTCAGAAGGTAATTTAACAGTGGTAGGTGGTGGTTTACTTGTAGGTGCTCAAACACTTCTTAAAGATGTAATTACTATCGAAGCTTTTCTGGGACCGGCATATGGTTTTGGTAATATGGATGTTACGAGTGGATCGGAAGATGATTTTGATATTACCACCTTTGATGGTTTTGGTGTTCGTGGAGGAATAACCGTTGGAATTGGTTTCTAAAAAACCAGGGATTATTTAAACCGGTTCTCCAAGCAGTGTTGCAGAAGTGCAATCATTTATTCTGACTTTTACAATATTTCCCGGCTTATAGTTTTTTCGGGGGAAAACGACTACTTTGTTCTGAGAGGTTCTTCCAAACAGGTCATTCTCTGATTTTTTTGAAGTGCCTTCAACCAGTACCTCATAAATCCTGTCTATATCTTTTGTTTTTGCTGTTTGTGATAATTTGTTTTGAAGTTCGATGATTTCTGTAAGACGGCGTGATTTTACTTCTTCAGGCACATCATCCTTCAGTTTTTTTGCTGCTTTGGTCCCCGGTCTTTCGGAATATTTGAACATGTAAGCAAAATCATACCCAGCCCATTCCATAAGTCTTAACGTCTCTTTGTGTTCTTCTTCAGTTTCATAACAGAACCCGGTAATAATATCAGTTGAGATTGAGCAACTTGGAAGGATCTTATTAATTGCCCTTAAACGTTCAATATACCATTCCCGCGTATAACCGCGGTTCATTAAACCAAGTACGCGGGTGCTTCCTGATTGCAGAGGCAGATGTATGTGTTTACAGATGTTATTATATCTGCTCATAACCGATAGAACCTCATCTGGCAAATCTTTAGGATGGGATGTGGAAAAACGTATTCGCATTTCAGGTACAGCTTCAGCAACTTTTTCAAGTAGTCCGCTGAACGAAATCTCTATATCTTTTTCCTTTGGCTTCCATAGGTATGAATCAACATTCTGGCCAATCAAAGTGACTTCCTTATATCCAAGTCGGGTAAGATTATCAATCTCTCTGAGTATTATTTTCGGATCAAGACTTCTTTCCCTGCCTCTTGTAAAAGGCACAACACAATAAGTACACATGTTATTACAACCGCGCATTATGGAAATAAAAGCTGTTACACGGTTTTTATCCATTCTTACCGGACTGATATCAGAATAGGTCTCTTCGCGGGAAAGCAGGACATTAACTGCTTTCTGTCCTGTCCCGGCTTTTTTGATAAGATCGGGTAATTTCCGGTATGCATCGGGACCAATAACAAGATCAACTACCTGGAAATTATTTACCAGTTGTTCTTTGAGTCTTTCAGCCATACACCCAATAACACCTACCAGTATACCCGGATTGTTTTTCCTGATCCGGGAAAAAACTTCCAGTCTTTTGAAAACTTTTTGTTCAGCTTTTTGTCTGATTGAACAGGTATTAATCAGGATAATATCCGCCTGTTTCGGATCAAAACTGACACCGTACCCGTTTTTAACCAGTATGGAGAGTACAATTTCACTGTCCGCTACATTCATCTGGCATCCGTATGTTTCAATATAAACCCGTGGCTTATTTTGATCAGGAAGCAGATCGGATATATGCCCGGCAGGGGATATTATATTGTTTGTTACTTTCATCATAAAACTTTCGCAAATTTAGTAATTTTGTATCAGCAAACTAAAAAACTGAAAACATGTCAGGACACAGTAAATGGTCAACAATTAAAAGGAAAAAAGGTGCTGAAGATGCTAAACGGTCAAAGATATTTTCGCGTATTGTTAAAGAGATTCATGTTGCTGTAAGAGAGGGTGGCCCTGATCCTGATAGTAACCCAAGGTTAAGATTGGCAGTACAAAATGCTAAAGGAGCTAATATGCCAAAAGATAATGTGCAGCGGGCAATAAGTAAAGCTGGAAGTGATGCTGAAAATTATGAAGAGGTTACCTTTGAAGGATATGCTCCACATGGAATTGCAGTATATGTTGAATGTCTTACTGATAATAACAACAGGACTGTAGGTAACATTCGGTCAATATTTACAAGAAGTGGAGGCAGCCTGGGAACTAATGGCTCTTTAAATTTTCTGTTCGAAACGAAAGGAGTATTTACTGTTCCGAAGAAAGATATGGATCCTGATGAATTTGAACTTGAGATTATTGATGCCGGTGCGGAAGAAATTGAAGATGAAGATGGGATGTTTATTATTACCACTCAACTTGATGATTTTGGTAATGTTCAGAAAAAACTGGAAGAAATGAATATTGAAGCGGAAAATGCTGAATTACAGCGGATTCCAAATTCAACAAATGAGCTTGATAAAGAATTGGCTGTTAGGGTAATAAAAGTGATTGAAGAATTTGAAGATAATGACGATGTTCAAAACGTTTACCATAATCTTGAAATTACAGACGAGATAATTGCTGCTGTAAATGAGTGAAAAGGTGAGTTGGCGAGTAGATAATCAGGTGTTATTTTAATATTTTTCGGTTATAACAGTATGAATATATAAAAATTATTATATTTGATTGAATATCAACCTAAAAATTCACAGGAAATGAAAAACATTCTTGTCCCGGTAGATTTTTCAAAGGGCTCCATGCATGCCCTGGAGCACGCTATCAAAATGATTAATAAAATTGGTGGCGATTTGAGGATTCTACATGTTAGAAAATCAAAGAGTTATGACCAGCCTTTTATTTTAAAAGGCTCAGAAAAAAACTATTCAAAAACAGTCGATGAATTCTGTAATGAGATTCTAAGTCATTACAAGGAGCAATATAAAGGTAATGGTACTTTCGATTATGTTATTACAACCGGAAAAATATATAAAAATGTGATTAATGAAGCTAAGAAAATAGATGCCGGTTTGGTAGTGATGGGAACCCATGGGGTTTCAGGATTTGAAGAATTGTGGGTAGGAAGTAATTCATACCGCGTTGTGTCAAAAGCCTCATGCCCTGTTTTAACTATACGTCATGGTTTTAAGAAAACTAATATCTCAAAGATCATTCTACCTATCGATGTATACAAAAATACCAGACAAAAAGTACCCATTGTTGCTGAATTAGCCGAAAAGTTTAAAGCAGAAGTTCATGTGGTTGATGTCAGAACTTCTGATAGCAAGGATATAATCTACAGACTAAAGAAATATGGCGATCAGGCATTTGAATACATTGATAAACAGGGTATTAAAACAATTAGAAAGTCAAAGAAAGGTAGCAATATTGTAGATGTAGTAATTGCTTATGGATGTCATATTAATGCAGATCTGATTGCAATCACTAAGCTTGACAGGGGAACCCCGGGGAACCAGAGTATTAGTTCAGCTGCTCAGCAGATGGTTAATCATTCACCTGTTCCTGTTTTGAGTATTACTCCATCTTGATTACTTTTATGGCATGAAAAAAATCATGCTTCTCACAATTTTCTTTACCTTTTTGAGTGTGGTGACAGATGCCCAGGGTTTGAAAGGAAATAAAAACAGGGACAATGTCGTAAAAGACTATTTTACCGGCCGGGATACCGCAGTTGTCACCTTAATTAATGATCCTCGACTGGACACCCTGATATACAGACATATACAATCAAGAGCAAAGATGGGTGGCTTAAGGGGGTACAGGATCCAGGTATATTTTGGATCGGGACGACAGGCAAGAAAAGAAGCAAACGAAGCAAAAGCACGTTGTATTTCATTATTCCCGACACAAAAAGCACATATTCTTTACCAAACACCATTCTATAAGGTCAGGGTTGGAGATTTCAGAACCAGAAATGAGGCATTTGTGATATTTATGAAAATTAAAAAAGAATTCCCACAAGCATACCCTGTAAATGATATCATAGTTTTCCCGGAACTCTAACAATAACTTAACAGGGACATTCACCGATTATCATTCTCATTTGGGGACAAAACGGGGAGGGTTAGCGGTATTTAACGGAAAAGATTTTAACAGAAAGACACATAATATTGAAAACACATATTTCAGAACCAAATCGGAAAACGATTATCAATGAGTGATTCCATTAAGCACGAATGTGGTATTGCATTAATACGGCTACGGAAACCACTTGAGTTTTATCAGGTTAAGTATGGTGACTGGAGGTATGGTTTGGAAAAGCTATACCTTCTTATGGAAAAGCAGCATAACCGGGGTCAGGATGGTGCCGGAGCAGTATGTATAAAAACAGGACTTGATCCGGGGAAGAAGTATATATTCAGGCACCGTTCAAACAATTCCAATCCCATACAGGATATATTTGATAAAATTAATGATGAGTTTAAAAAGGTAGAAGAGCAGAACCCTGAGAGACTGAATGACCCTGGTTGGGCAAAGAATAATCTTTCATTTGCAGGTGAATTGTTTTTGGGACACCTTCGTTACGGAACGTACGGGAACTACAAAATTGATTATGTTCACCCGGTAAATCGTGAAAATAACTGGAAATCAAGGAATCTTGTATTAGCCGGGAATTTTAACCTAACCAATGTTGAAGAACTTTTTCAGGAACTTGTAGATCTTGGCCAGACCCCAAAGGACTTCTCCGATACTGTAACCATTCTTGAGAATTTGGGACATTTTCTTGATCAGGAGAACCAGATATTATTTGAAAGATACAAGAAAGAGGGATATTTGAATAAGGATATATCTCCTTTGATCGAAAAGAATATCAGTGTTACTGAAATTCTAAAAAATGCAAGCAAGAAATGGGATGGAGGATATGCAATGGCAGGTTTGTTAGGGCATGGTGATGCATTTGTTGTCCGTGATCCCTTGGGAATACGTCCTGCATATTACTATTATGATGATGAAGTAGTAGTAGTTGCATCTGAAAGGCCGGTAATTCAGACAGTTTTTAATGTGCCTATTGAAAAAGTTGAAGAAATTCCTCCCGGGTATGCAGTGATCTCAAAAAATTATGGAGAGATAACTGTTGAAGAGATAAGAAAACCGGAGTTAAGAAAATCATGTTCTTTTGAAAGGATATATTTTTCCAGGGGAAGTGACCGCGATATTTATCAGGAAAGGTTGAAACTGGGTGAGTTTCTGACACCTCAAATATTGAAAGCAGTTGATTATGATCTGGGAAACACGGTTTTTTCTTTTATTCCAAACACTGCTGAAACAGCTTTCTATGGAATGATTAAGGGTGCTGAAAAATATTTGGATAAAATAAAAAAAGAGAAAATCTTTCAGATTAAGAATAATCTTACCGCTGAAAATCTTGATGATATAATTGCTATGAAGCCGAGGGTGGAAAAAATTGCTGTTAAGGATGTGAAACTCAGGACTTTTATTGCCGGGGACAGTGGTAGAAACGATCTTGTAGGACATGTATATGATATCACCTACGGAACTATCAGGGAAGGGAAAGACAAGCTGGTTATAATTGACGACTCTATTGTCCGGGGAACTACACTCAAGTATAGTATTATCCGGATTATTGACAGATTAAACCCACAGAAAATCGTGATAGTATCATCATCACCACAGATACGTTATCCTGATTGCTACGGAATAGATATGGCAAAATTGAACGATTTTATTGCTTTCAGAGCGGCTATCCAATTATTAAAGAATACCGGGAAACAAAATGTCATAGACAAGGTGTATAAAATGTGCAAAGAACAGGAAGATATACCAAAAGAAAAAGTGATTAACCATGTAAGGGAGATATATAAATCTTTTACACCGGAACAAATTTCAGGGCAGATTGCCAGAATGCTTAAAACAAATGGAATTAATGCCGAGCTGGAGATAGTATATCAAAGCATTGAAAACTTGCATAAAGCGATACCTGAACATACCGGCGACTGGTATTTTACAGGCAACTATCCTACCGCGGGAGGGAATAAGGTTGTAAATCAATCGTTTATTAATTTTATTGAAGGGAAAAACAAACGGGCTTATTAATATGCTGTATTTCTGAATCAATTTTTGGTTATTAGCCGCCAACTCGATTTACCAACATAATTTCTCATTCTGCTTTCAATCGTTTTAGAATTGACAGGAATTCATCATAATCATTCAATTCAACATCAAAAAGACCTTTTTTTGATCTAACAGAACGCCTTTTGCCACAGTGAACATTGTATTTTGATGTAATTCTAAATAATCTTGATTTACAACATCAGGATTTTCTTCATAAGCCAGTTCAACTTTCCATAATCTATCCATTAATTCATTTCCAACAAGTAAATGCTTACGATAAATAATATGAACCGCTTTTTCTTGTGAAGGATAGCCGATAAATAATGATATTTACTATTTGTCACTTCAATCTTCGGATCAATAAAATACTGATTTTTTCCAGGATCATTTTTTCTGCTGCATCCAAGTACAAAAGAAATTACATCGCTTATTGTATGGTCTCTGCTACTAATTAGTATAAAGTCGCCTTTCTCAAGAGTTTCTTCAGGTTTTTTTATTGTTAGGCGATAGTGCGAACGAAGTAAAGGTCATTTTTTTATACTTATCCGTTCCTTTGCTATCTTTATCACTTCTTCTGGATTTTTGGTTGAAAATACAAACTCCTTAAACCTGCTTCTCTTCAATGAGAGCACAATGCGTGGGCTTCCAATAACATTGTACACTAATCTCCATTTTCCCTTAATTTTTGCTATACGGATGCCCCAGCCTCCATATCTGATTGTTGAAGCCTCATCTAAATAACAGTCCCCAACATTTTCCCAGAGAATTGAATGCTTAATAATTCCATAACCAACGGAGATATATCTGGGCGTTATCCTGATGGTAAGTCTGCTAAAATTAATCATCACTCCCAAAAATAACAGAAACATAAACAGGAAAAACCAGTTTGGAGCAGGATTAGTTCCGATTGGTCCTGCCAAAATCTGATAGAACAATAGAAAAAGAAAAACAGCTGTGATAACGGTTAATATACCCACTGTCCATTTCAAAAATATTTTTTCTTCATAGAAATTTTTTGTTTGCATTTTTTACCTCCTTTGATTTTACATATTTTCTTTTTTTATATTTTACACCTGTCGTGAGCATTTCGCCTAACAATTGTGAAAACCAATTTGGTTTATATTTATAAATTTACGAAAATCTTTTAAGAAAATTCAACTAACTTTTATACGACACATTACAAACCAGTATCTTTCCATATTTAAACAATAAAATAATTTTGTTCAGATTAATATTATACTACAACCAAAATGGAATTAATATATCGTGTAGATTTTTATTTCATGAAAGAATAACGTTATTAATGCCGTTATTAATTACGTTATTAATAACGTTATTCTTTTTTAGTGTTGCTCTCCGGGATATTCAAATTTTGTAAAATTCTAAATTTTTGCTGATTAACACTACATATCTTATTTCTGATTTTATCAGTGATTTGATGAGTATCAAATTTCTTTTTGTTTTTTTTTATCAATAACGAACGATTTTTTCAAGTTTTTCTTCTAATAAGAGTAACAATTCCACTGACAAAACATAAAGAACCAGCGATTATTGCTGCATTTACCAAGCCTAATAAGGGAATGATCAAAGCACTTATTAATAATGCACCCAAAGCTGCACCAAACAAATCTGCACTATACGCTTCTCCGGCAACTATTGAAATACCTGTTTTTTGTACTTTCGATGCGAAAGAGAATAACATTCCGAATAATATAGCAATATTAAAAGCGACAAAATAAAAAATAACTTTGAGGAGAACAGGATGTAAAGTAACCGATTTCAGGAATAATAAAATGAATGGTAGTAATATCGTATAAACTCCAATTCCGAATTGTATCCTTGTATAATTCTTTATATTAACGGGAAATAATCTATGCATAAATAATGCTCCAAATGCCAGTCCTGCCATGAACAAAGTAATTATGATCCCTATTGCATGATAGACATAACCATATAAAACCTGGAACCCAATCAGTAAAATTACTTCAATAGATGATGCTGCAAATCCTCCTGTGAATAATCCAAAATTATAAATATTTAATCGTGAAATAAGGATTAAAAATAATATAAGTACAATTCCTCCAACTATCCAGTAATTTATTTTAAAGTAGCTTAACCAATATCGTAATTGCTGATAGTATGAAACAGGAGTAAAATCTTTATTGATTTTGGCATTATTATCGAGATTTTCTAAAATATATTTACTGCGGTATTCTAAAAGCCTGTCGTTAATATAATACTGATTAACGTAAACATTATCAATTCCTTTTTCCTTTATCAATCGGGAAATATTGATATTTAATTCATGATCAGATACTAAGTAATAATTCTTTTTGCCGGGAACAATCAAAATGTGCTTAAAAATTTGTTTTAAAGTATTGAATAATACTGAATTTACCTGGCGGGCTTCTTCACTCACATAATTGACAGTTGACATTAAGCTTAAAGAAACTACACCTCTTTCATTTAATATTTTCTTTAACTCCCTGAAAAATTCTATTGTATAAAACCTGTTGATCTGGGCTGTGGTTGGTTCTGACAAATTCAACAGAATTACATCATACCGGTTTGGATTATATTTAATAAATAATCTTGCATCTTGTTTAATTATATTTATTTTCTCATTTTCTAATTCTTTATTATAGTTTTTCCCAATTTCAACAAGCCTGGGATTAATCTCGATGTAGTCAATTTTGTTTACATTATACTTAAGGATTTCTCCGACAGTTCCGGAAATTCCACCAGATACCAATAATACATCTTGAGGATCAGGATGTTGTACCATTGCATAATGTACATCTTCTTCATTCTCTATATTATTTCTGGTAGTAAAAAGTAAAGAGTTGTTTTCAAAAAAATTCAGTTGTTCACCGCTTTTTGTTATCACTAAATTTCCATACGGTGTGTTTTCATTCAGTACCAATTCCTGGTCTTTAAAAATTAATTTCTTACTAACTGTATCCAAATCTACGCGGATGGTTAATAACAATAGAATCGGAGTAAGTGCTATTATGAAATATTTAATCCAGCCTTTCATTTTCAGGTTTATGGATGTGATGAATGAAACTGCCAGATCAATCACCATCAATATGATCAAACTTTGGAAGGTTTTAAAATAATAGACCAGGATAAAACTAAAGAACAAGCCACCGAGTATGTGACCAATTGCCTCCCATGAATAAACTTTAGAAATAAGATTAGATGAATATCTTTCTGAAATAAAATAAGATAAAAATGTTAATAAAAAGCCGGATAACAGGCAAAATGGTAATAAAATAATAAAGGAAATATATAAAACATGAATAATGCTTAGCATGCTGCCGGTTGGAAATAAAACACTCTTTAAAACACTTAAAAGAAATATAATAATAATGGGAAGTATAGCTAAGAAAATTAATGCGAATACCAGGAAAAGATCTTTTTGTTTTATTCTGTCAGAAAATTTTCCTAACCATGAACCTGCTCCTGTGATCAACATCCAGTTTGCAAGTATGATCCCTATAACAAGTTCATTACCATAAAAGATAGAAATGGTTTCACGTAGGAGTAAGATCTGTGTTATCATATCGGAAAATCCTAATGCTAACACGGGTAGTATATATATGTATCGGAATTTATTATTCACTTCGTTCATGAGATCGTCACGCCTGCAGCGTGACTAAGTTCAATGTTTATGGCTTGTTAATGGCTAATTTCATTTACTACACATAAGAAAGTGCATATTGGTATCATTCATTTTATTTTCACTGTTACAAAGTAGCCTCTACCTCCCTTTCTAGGTGGGCTACAATTTTTTTTACATCTTCCTCTGCCTTGCATTTTCCGAGATGGATACCATCTAAACACGCTCTATAAATTTCCGGATCATAACACACGGAACCTATGGCCTTTATTCCCCTCTCTTTCAACTTTCCCCTCATTATGACCTCAATCTCTGGCGAATCGACCTTATTTAAAATTGTCAGATAATATTTCACCCTCAGGTCCTTTGTTGCCTCTCGTGCTACATTAATGTCACCCGCTATCAATGTGTTCATTTTTTCCGCTAGTTTTTTTGGCCCAGCTCTCATTTCAGTAACCATTTTTTTTACATTCTCAGCGATCTGGAATGATGTATAATTGGGATCAACCACTACAATAACTACATCCGAGTTTACTTCGATACCCCTTCCGAAGTGTTCGACTCCTGCCTCTATATCTATTAATGTAACTTGATTTCCAGGTAACACGAAGTCTCTGGTTACCTTTGACTCTGGACCATGGCACCCCTCGTAAATGCCCATGATTTTTCCCGATGTGAACAAAGTTATATGATCTTTTTTCACAAAATATTTGGGTGGAATCTTTTCTAAACTTATCTTATTTTTATCTAAAGGCGTTGGGTCATCTACCGGGCAACTCACTTTTCCTTCTTCGCCTTTGAAAGTCTTACCCCCAAAATATTCTACAAGGGGTTTTGGATCTCTATTAAATCCAAGCATCTTATAAAGTCCGGAGTTAGAAGCGTCGCCATCTACGACATGAATTTCGTAGCCACTATCTTTTAATATCTTGGCCATTAATGTAAGGATACTACTTTTTCCACAGCCCCCCTTCCCACATATCACTATCCTTATTCCAGAGAGGGGCTTGGCCAGTTTCTTTATCACGTAAGACATAACTTTCCTCCAAATTCTAATAGCAATCCGATGACACGCCTGCCTGCCGCAGGCAGGGATAGCACAGATTTTTACAGATTTAATCCGTGTTTATCCGCGTCATCCGCGTCATCCGTGTTCCATTTGTTTTCTCTTTGGATTTTTAGGGAACCACCCTTTTTCGACCCTTTGTTTTTGTTTAAACAGCTCCGTGATGCCCCAAAACAAGCAAAAACTTATAATACCAAAGATTCCCGATAAAAGATCACTTTTCACTAACAGAGAACCTAATAAAAAGGCAAGACCTGCTATCAGGAGCCATAGCCACCATTTAGTCCCCCAGTAGTACTCTCCTTTGATAATCAAACTATGACTTAATCCAATTACCAATACTATAATGATACCCAAAATCAAACCGAAAAAATTCATAAAGTATATAATTTTTTAATAATCCACTTAAATACAATTAAAGCAACAGATTAAGTATCCCCCCAACCAGTAAAGTAGAAACGATCATAATGACAGCAGATTTTATCATGTCTATTATACCCAGTTCTTTAATCATTACCGCAAAGGTTGCTACACAGGGGAAGTACATCGTCAAAACCACGCTGGCTACAACAAGTTGTTTTAATGTTAAATCAAGGGGTGAAAGCATTCCCACGGCAACATCCTTCCGCAGGAATCCGATGATAAGGGCACCAACAGCCTCATTTGGAAGTCCAAGAATTCCGGTTACTACGGGAGCAGTAAACTTACCGATGAACTCGATAATTCGGAGTGAATAAAGGATATTTACCACAAGGACTCCAAGAAGGACATAAGGAATGGCTTCCTTAAGAAACCATTTGGTTCTCATCCACAATTTTTTCAACAAGGCCATCCAATAAGGGAAGCGATAAGGGGGGATTTCCACAAATATTTCAGGACTGTCGCCTTTTAAAATCGAGTTCAATAAAAGTCCGAGGGCTAACCAGACTACGAATAAAGTTCCAAAAACCAGTCCCAGTCCCTTTGCCCCATACTTACCAATTAGTCCTACAATCATTGCTATCTGTGCCATACAGGGGACTGCGATAGCCATCAGAGTGGCACTGATAAACCTTTCCCGCCTTGTTTCCAACACCCTGGTAGCCAAAGCGCCGGGAACATTACAGCCCAATCCCAGCATCATTGGAATAATAGCCAGACCGTGCAAACCTAAGCGGTGCATGATATTATCAACCAGGACACCGAGACGGGGCAAATAACCAGAATCTTCTACAAAACCTAACACTAAGTAAAAAGCAAAGACATAGGGAAGAACCATGGCAATGGGGACGAAAAGCCCTGTTGTCAAAAGCCCGAGGGACTCCACAAAATCAATCTCCCCCTCAACCAATTTCCCGATTAATATATCGTGAATAAAACCTCCGGAGCACAGAGCGGTAGAAAGTCTCATCATCACAGGCGCCCACAATTTTTCAAACAGGGGTTCAAAAATATATCCAATTAGACCCTCGCCAATGAATCTGATAATCACAAACATGAGATATATTAGTACTAATGCAATGGGGATACCTGTTAAAGGCTTTAATGAAGCATCTCCCAATCTTTCCAGAATGGTATGATGGCGATGGGTTATTTGCTGCACCTGTTCGATAATGTTACCGACTTTGTACCAGCGTTCTTCCTCAGTATATTCATAAGTTCCGGTTTTTGCTTCATGAAGTCTTGTTACCAGTTCCTTTATTCCTTCGCCGCTTATAGCGCAGGTTGGCACTACCGGGACACTTAGAATTTTTTCAAGCTTTTCTTTATCTATCGAGATACCGATATGTTTTGTCTCATCCCAGAGATTGAGGTCAATAATTACCGGGATATCTTGTTTGAGCAACTGGAGGGTAAGATTAAGATTTCTTTCAAGATTGGTCGCATCCATAACGTTGATCACCAGATTTCTACCTTTGTTATCAGATATGGCTTCTTTCAGCATTTTTACGGCTACTTCTTCAGCCCTGGAGGTTGGATCAAGGGTGTAGGTTCCGGGAACATCAATAACTTCTGCTGTTTCATCGCCAAGCTTTATATATCCTTTGGTGAACTCGACTGTCGTCCCTGCATAGTTAGAAGCAATAACGTTAACTCCGGTAAGCCGTGAGAAAATCACACTTTTCCCCACATTGGGATTACCCATTAAAAATATTTTTTTGATTCCCACCGGATTATTCTTTTTCATTTGATTGCTCAAGAATGATTTTTTGCGCCATACCAAAACCAACAGCAACCTGAGAATTACCTACCTGTATCGTTATGGGGCCACGTATAAGTTGTGAGGAGACCTTGGTTATTTTTATTCCGGGTCTTAATCCAAGGTTTTCCAGCTTTTTTATTAAGCCGTATCCTCCTTTAATTTCGACAATCGTGCTTGTGTCCCCCTGTTTCATTTGGGCTAAATTAAATCTATCCATTGTTAAAATTTCCTCCCTTTAGTCAACAGACTACAATTATTAAAAGTATCTTTTTCATTTTTTCACACCCTTAAAATACAAAGCTTTTATTTTGTCTCCTTCTCCTAAAAGTTTGTTTTCTTCTATACTAAA
>JAUXED010000162.1 GCA_030618105.1 Bacteroidota bacterium
ATTATTCATCCCGGAGGGGATAGAATGAAAACAAGCAGACATTTTAGTGCCATTCTAGCCCTCCGGGCTGCCTGGCATGTGTTGTACATATTCATAACAGCCACTGAAGTGACTGCCTATTATCAAGAAGTCTCTACGAGACTAACGGCTGAAATTGAAACTGTTCGACAAATAACCGAACGGTAGTGACTCCGTATTATCCTGAAGAACCTTAATTATTTCTAAAAATATTAATTGAAAAATGCCGGCTCTCACAAATTTTTTATAATTTTCAATTTTTCAAAGTAGAATTAAGAAGGACTTTTAATTAAAAAATTAATCAAAATGGATCAACATTCATTAAGCAGAAGAACATTTCTTGAAAAGATTGTATTAACAAGTGCCGGTGCTGTTATTTCCACCAGAGCCTTTTCCCGGTTAGTAGTAAATAATCCAATATCACCCTCACTTAAGGGTAAATCAGTGTTAATGGTGTGGGGTGGCTGGATGGGGCATGAGCCTAAAAAGTGTATTGATATATTCGCACCATGGATCAGAGAGCAGGGAGCAAAGGTCACTGTCTCAGATACACTTGATGCTTACCTTGACAAAGATCTTATGAGTTCAGTGGATTTAATAGTTCAGGTATGGACTATGGGTACTATTACCAGGGAACAGGAAAAGGCACTGCTTAATGCTGTCCGCGGTGGAGTTGGATTAGCCGGCTGGCATGGCGGGCTGGCGGATTCATTCCGCCAGAATACCGAATACCAGTTTATGATTGGCGGGCAGTGGGTGGCACATCCCGGCGGAGTTATAGATTATGAAGTGAATATTGTAGATCATGACGATCCGGTAACAAAGGGTATTTCAGATTTCAAAATGCACACAGAGCAGTATTATATGCATGTTGATCCCAACGTAAAAGTGCTTGCCACAACAACATTTAATGCTGACCATGCTGACTGGATTGATGGATGTGTGATACCTGTTGTCTGGAAAAAAATGTATGGTAAAGGACGAGTGTTCTTTAACTCCCTTGGTCACCAGGCAGTGGATTTCAGTGTCCCTGAAGCTCTGGAAATTACAAAAAGAGGCATCCTCTGGGCTGCTGAAAGCAAATACTCACCTGCAGAAGAGTGGATAGAGCCTGTTTATCCTGGCAAATCATAAGCATTATTGTAATTAAGCATTGTCTTAGGTTTGGAATAGGTAAATGATAGAATGATAAAATGCTTAAATGATTGAATGCTACAATGTTTAAAATGACTAAAGTTTAAAACACACTTTGCATTTTTGCCGACTGCCGACTTCTTAATTTCAGTTGTTATCTATAAGTCTCACAATTGCGGAATGACAGTTATTACCGGCAAAATCGCGTGCTGTTTCTCCATCTTTATCTTTAATATTAATATCAGCGCCCGCGGCTATCAGGGTTTTAAAAACTTCTGTTTGTCCCTCGGCAGCTGCAAACATTATTGCAGTAAATCCTTCAATATTATCTGTTACATTTACTTCTGCACCTGCCTCAAGCAATAGTTTAACCGTTTCGTTTGCCGGACCACTTGATGCATACATTAATGCGGTTCTGTCATTACAGTCGTGATGATTCACATCAGCTCCTTTACTAAGTAAGTATTTAACAATTTCCGTATGGCCGTTATAAGCAGCCAGCATCATTGCTGTACTTCCATTTTTGTCAGTTGTATCAACAACCAAACCTCCCGCTATAAACTCTTTTACCTTGTCGGAATTCCCGTTAAATGCAGCATCCATATAGGCAGAAATCGATATAGGCGATTCGACTGCACTTTCTTTTGAATTAACTTTTTCAGTATTATTTGTCTTTTTCCTGGAGCAACTTAATATGATAATAAAGAGAAGGGCCGGTATTAAGATAACTTTTTTTGAGTTCATGTTTTTGTTCTTTGAATTTCAAGTTTGATTCAAAGTTATTATTTAATTCTCGAATATAAACTTTAACCACAAAATCTAATATACCGGTAAAAGGTTATTTAGAAATATCATTTTTCTCTTTTTATTCACAAAAAACAAACCTTCCCTACGCTAAAGCTTCGGTGGGCGAATATCGCCTGCTATCTGCCACTAAATTCTTACCGATGGGTGACGCTTAAGCTACGGTATTTTATTATTATCGTAATTTATTCAGATAATTTTGGGAGTTAAATCCAATATTATCCGATATATTTGGAATTTGATTCCAATATTGTCAGGTTTTTTATTATATTTGCGAAAAATATAGTTATGTATATACCCAGAAAAATACATCAGAAAATAAAAAACCACCTTAAAAGAAAGGAATATACAATAATCACAGGTCCTCGTCAAAGTGGCAAAACATCATTAATACAAGCTATATATAACGAATTAAAAAATGACGGACAAGTAGTAAGTTACATTACTTTTGAAGACAGGGATATTTTATCAGCTATTAATAATCATCCTGAAAATATTTTTTCTTTTTCACCTCGTCCCGGGAAACCATTAATGGGAGCAAAACCAACAAGTCAGCCCGCTTTTTTATTTATTGACGAAGTTCAATATGCTGCTGATCCTTCTAACTTTTTAAAATATATGTATGATATTTATCGTGAAAATTTAAAAATCATTGCAACAGGCAGCAGTGCTTTTTATATTGATAAAAAATTTACTGATTCTCTTGCAGGAAGGAAAAGGTTATTTGAATTACAGACACTCGATTTTGAGGAATGGTTGATATTTAAAGATTTAACGGATTTATCAGAGGAATTAAATTTAATAAGAGAGCGGAAAGAATATATTTCGCCCGGGCATTTAGAATTAATGGATAAATTTAATGAATACTTGATTTTTGGCGGTTATCCCGAAGTTGTACTTGAAAATAATTTAGAAGAGAAAATAACTCTGTTAAAGGACATAAAAAACTCTTTTTTGAAAAGGGATATTGATGAGGCGGGAATAAGCAACCCTGACAAATTCTATAATCTGTTAATACTTTTGGCCGGTCAATCCGGAAATCTTGTAAACAGGAATGAGCTTGCAAATACAATTGGGGTTGATAATAAAACCATTGACAAATATCTTTATGTTCTTCAAAATTGCTTCCATATTGAACTGGTTAAACCATTTTATTCTAATTTAAGAAAAGAGCTTACCAAAATGCCAAAAGTTTATTTCAAAGATCATGGGTTAAGAAATGTTGCATTAAACCGGTTTTTTGATTTTAAATTACGTGAAGACCAGGGTGTTTTGCTGGAAAATTATGTTTACAAACGACTGTCGGGTATTTACGATTCAGATGCAATACGCTTTTGGCGAACTACCGATAAAAAAGAAATTGATTTTGTTATCAGCACTTCATTCCGGGAAGGGTTAGCATATGAAGTTAAAATGAATTGCAAAACAGTAAAGCCTATCTCACTAAAGAAATTCAGCAATACTTATCCGGATTATCCGATAGAGGTTATTTCTTATGATATTGA
>JAUXED010000075.1 GCA_030618105.1 Bacteroidota bacterium
TAGCGGGAATCAGTGTAGATAGTAGCAGAGCTTTCCGGAATTCTGAGCTTCTCAAGTGCAACAATAACACCCAGTAACTCCATACGGTTATTGGTAGTAAGCCGGTAACCGGCTGAAAATGTTCTCCGGTAATCACCCTGTTTCATAACAATACCGTACCCGCCCGGTCCCGGGTTTCCCCTGGCTGCACCATCTGTATATATTGTTATTTTTTGAGACACGGATCAGTTTAATTCAATTCCTGTATTGGTGATAAACAGTTTAACGGCAATAGCCAGAAGTATGATACCAAAAGCTTTGCGAAGAATAGCAATGCCTGTAGGACCCAGTATCTTTTCAACCAGTCGTGTTGATTTAAGGACCAGATAAACTATAACCATGTTAACCAATAATGCCACGGCAATATTTTCAGTGGCATATTCCGCTTTAAGCGAAAGAAGTGTTGTAATTGAACCTGCACCGGCAATAAGAGGAAAAGCAATTGGGACAATGGATCCTACCCCGGGATCATTGTTTTTAAAAATTTCAACACCCAGGATCATCTCAAGCGATATCAGCAGCACAATAAATGAACCGGCAATGGCAAATGATGAAATATCAACACCGAAAATACCCAGCAATGGTTCTCCAATAAACAGGAAAGCGAACATAATAGAAAAAGCCACAATTGTTGCTTTCCCTGCCGAGAGTTTACCGGTTTTGTTCTTAATATCAATTATGATTGGTATGGAACCGGGGATATCAATAATTGCGAACAATACCATAAATGATGCAAATATTTCGACAATGCTAAAGTTCATTATTCGGGGGTTTTAAAAGAATTTGTTTTTTTTTCTTCATTCTTCCCTTCTTTCTCCTTTTCACATCTTCACCTTTTCTCCTCTTCTCTCTCTTCGACTTCTTCATTCTTCCACTCTATCCCCTCTATCCCCTCTAATCCCTCTATCCCCTCTAATCCCTCTATACCCTCTATCCCCTTCATTCCCCTCGTATTATCCCTCTTTTCGATTTTTTTATAAAGGAAAGTATATAATCCCTCTCCGGGGTTGCCGGCATTTCATTTTCAACTTTCTTCATTGCCTGAGTATAATTTAACCCCTTCTGGTAAATCAATCTATAAATATTATGTATCTCCTCAATTTTTTCCTTACTGAAATTCCTCCGGGTAAGACCAATAGAGTTAATTCCGAGAAATGTCAAGGGTTCGCGGTCGACTTTGACATAGGGCGGGATATCTTTTCTCACTTTCGATCCACCTCCGATCATTACATGTCCTCCAATATTGACAAACTGGTGTACTACAGTGGTTCCTCCAAGGATAGCCCAGTCGTCTATTATCACCTCGCCTGCAAGTTCAACACTGTTTACCAGGATACAATTATTCCCCACAACACAATCATGTGCTATATGTACATAAGCCATTAACAGAGTATTGTTTCCCACTACGGTTTTTTCAGAAGTTTTTGTACCACGGTTCACTGTTACACATTCTCTGATAGTGGTATTGTTTCCAATCTCGGCTGTACTTTCTTCTCCGGCATACTTCAAATCCTGGGGAATAGCTGAAATTACGGCACCGGGGAATATCCGGCATTTCCTGCCAATCCTGGCACCCCCCATTATTGTAACATTCGGACCGATCCATGTACCGTCACCGATTTCCACATTGCCCGCGATATATGAAAAAGGTTCGATCACAACATCTTTCCCTATACGGGCATCAGGATGGATATATGCTGATTCTGATCTCATTTCCCTTTTGGTTTTATTACCTGTGCCATAAATTCACCTTCAGCAACAAGTTTATCACCCACATAAGCTCTTCCATACATAATTGCAATACCACGCCGGATGGGGTCTTGTAATTCGAGTTTTAGGATCAAGGTGTCGCCGGGGACAACCATTCGTTTAAATTTAACCTTATCAATTTTCAGGAAGTAGGTAGAATAATTTTCCGGATCGGGAACAGAGTTAAGCACCAGTATTCCTCCAACCTGAGCCATAGCTTCAATTTGCAGTACCCCGGGCATTATTGGTTCATCCGGAAAATGTCCCTGGAAAAAAGTTTCATTATATGTTAAGTTCTTAACGCCCACTACAGAATGATCATCCATGTGGATAATCTTGTCAACCATCAGGAACGGATAACGATGTGGCAGCCTTGAACGGACCTCTTTAACATCCATTAAAGGAGTTTGATTTGGATCATAGACAGGAATAGATTTTTTTGAAATTTCTTTTTTTATCTCCTGTTTAACACGTTTTGCCAGTTCGGTGTTGGCAAAATGACCCGGACGTGTAGCTACGATTCTTCCTTTAACAGGTTTCCCGATCAAAGCCAGATCGCCAATGATATCCAGCAATTTGTGACGGGCAGGTTCATTACTGAAATGAAGATCAATATTATTTAAAATCCCTTCAGAATTAGCTTTGATATGAGGTTTATTGAACAGATCAGCAATCCTGTCAATTTCCGATTGCTTCACTTTCCGGTCAAGAATAACAATTGCATTGTCAAGATCGCCACCTTTTATCAGACCCATTTTTGCAAGACCTTCCAGCTCATGAAAAAACACGAAGGTTCTGCACATTGATATTTCTTTTTCAAAATCAGAAATCTTATCAAGAATTGCATACTGATTACCAAGAACTTTTGAATTATAGTCTATCAAAACATTGACACTTAAATGGTCGTCAGGATAAATTATCATATCCACTCCATTTTCCTCGTTTGAGTAGACTATTTTTTCTTTAACAACAAAGTATTCCCTTTCGGCATCCTGTTCAACAATTCCAGCTTTTTCTATAGCTTCAACAAATTTATTAGAACTTCCCCCCATGATCGGTGCTTCGGGACCATCAATTTCAATCAGGGCATTATCCACCTGTTTCCCATGAAAAGCTGCAAGCACATGTTCAATTGTCGCTATTTTATGGCCATTCTCCTGAAGTGTTGTGCCTCTTGATGTATCTACAACATTTTCAGCCATTGCCCGTATAATTGGTTTATCGGGCAGGTCGCAACGACAAAATTTATATCCATGGTTTTCAGGAGCCGGTTTAAAAGTCACAAAAACATCTACTCCCGAATGAAGGCCTTTACCCTTGAGGGTAACCGGTTTTTTTAATGTTCTTTGTTTTTCGCTCATATAAAAGTAAAAGTTATTTGCCTCATTATTGGCGGGCAAGATACTAAAAATGATTTAAATTTTTCAACTCATCCATCTCCTTTCTGAGAGCATCAATTTCTGCTTTCAGTGCCGGAAGTTTCCTGAAATAAACATAAGATTTCTGATAATCAGTAAAACCGAAGGCAGGTGAACCCTGGACTATTTTTCCTGTCTCCTTAATAGATAAAGTAAGGCCTGATTGTGCAGCAATCTTAACACCATCAGCAATAGAAATATGACCAATAAGCCCAACCTGTCCACCAAGCATACATTCACTCCCCAGTTTTGTTGATCCGGAAATTCCTGTCTGGGCAGCCATTACGGTGTTTTCACCAATTTCTACATTATGGGCAATTTGTATTAAATTATCAAGCTTAACACCTTTCCTAATAATGGTCGAACCTATGGTTGCCCTATCGATTGAACAATTTGCACCAATTTCAACATCATCTTCCAGAATCACATTACCCACCTGGGGAATTTTCTTATAATCCTTGCTGGATTTAGGAGCAAATCCAAATCCATCAGATCCGATAATTGTCCCTGCATGAATTATGCATCCTGCTCCAATCCGGCAATCATGGTATATCTTTACTCCCGGATAAATAACAGTTCCATTCCCAACGGTAGCCTGATCACCTATATAAACATGCGGATATATTTTGGCGTTATTTTTTACAACAGCTTTTTCGCCAATATAGGCAAATGGCCCAATATAAACATCCTTCCCTATAGTTGCCGATTTCTCAATTACTGCCATTTCGTGAATACCATTTTTTACAGGTTTCTGTTGCTCGTATAATTCCAGCAATGAGGCAAGGGACTGGTAGGCGTCTTCGACCCTTATTAATGTACAATTCACTTTTTTCTCAACATTAAAATCCTTATTTATCAACACAATAGATGCTTTAGTTGTATACAAATACTTAGCATATTTTGGATTAGTCAAAAATGCTATTGTGCCTTCTTTCCCTTTTTCAATTCCTGAAATATTATTAACTGAAACATCAGGATTTCCTTCAATTGCTCCATTCAGAAACTGTGCGATAATTTTTGCTGTAAATTCCATCGGTCTTTGTTATATGTTAATTGTTATTATTTATTTTTATTCAAACATTTTTCAAATCTCAAAGACAAGGCATGCCTTGTCTCTTCAAACATCTTCAAACATCAAACATTTTTCTCTCTTCCCATTATTCCATCATTCCACTATTCCATTATTCCATTCTTTAAAATAACATAAAATGTGCTTTTTTTCCGTTTTTTTCAGTGCTGATATTTTCAGCATTTCAGAAACATCAGACAGATCTTCCAACCGGCCCGATTTGTTCATTATTCTTATCTCCCCCTCTTCCGGACTATAGGTATTGGCACTAATTGAGAGTGTAAAAACAAAATAATTCATTACATCTTCATTAAGGGAGTAACGCGATTTTATTCTCTTTTTTATTTCTTCAATCCTCTGTTTCTGGAAAGGATCATTACTAATTTCGATTTTATATAACTGCCTGTTAATTATTCCCTTACACAAATATGATAATGTAAAATCGGGATGATCTGCCCATACTCTGGCACAAGATATTATATCATTGTCATCAAGATTAGAAAAATGATCAAGAACTTCTTTTTTATTAAACCGTGGACTTGCAGAAAAAAGAGTTTCCCTGTTCACGTGATTATACAAGAAAAACTTCAGTGAAGGTGTTGCAAACAGTTCTACGCCATCATCAGCCAGAGTTTTAGCCCTTTTCAAAATATTAACCAATAGTTGCTCACCTGCTATGACAGTTTTATGCATGTAAACCTGCCAGTACATAAATCTCCTTGCAATAAGAAATTTCTCTATTGAGTAAATCCCTTTGGCTTCAACCACCAGATTACCCTCTACAACATTCAACATTTTAATTATTCTGTCAAAACTCACAGAGCCTTCTACCACACCACTAAAAAAGCTATCCCGGCGAAGATAATCAAGACGGTCCATATCAATCTGCCCTGAAACAAGTTGATGCAGAAACTTCTTCTTGTAATCCCCTTTGAATATTTCAATTGCCATATCCAGTTTCCCATTGAACCGTTTATTAAGGTACTCCATATAAATACCTGAAATATCTTCATGTGTAATATGTTCAATAATACTATATTCAAGCGCATGGGAGAACGGGCCATGCCCGATATCATGTAAAAGTATTGCTGCCGATACAGCTTTTGCTTCTTCCTGTGTAATCTCATGACCTTTTTCCCGAATAGTCTGTATTGCAAGACTCATAAGATGTAGTGAACCCAGTGCATGTTGAAAACGGGTATGCGTAGCTCCGGGATAAACATAATTTGTCAACCCAAGTTGTTTAATTCTTCTTAATCTCTGAAAATAGGGATGCTCAACTAACTCATAAATCAGATCTGATGGGATATTAATAAATCCATAGACCGGATCATTAATGATTTTATGTTTATCCTTGCCTGACACTTCTGGTTTTATTGATCATATATAAGGTTCTTCAGAATATTACTTCTTCATACTCCCTCTATTCCCTTTACTCCATTTATTCCCTCTATTCCCTTTACTCCATTCTTCCAAATACGGTATAAATATAACACTACAAAGTTGCTATAACAATCGAAAATCTCAAAATTCCTTTTGTATTTCTTGTTTTGTTGTTTTAATGATAATAATTACCTTTGTGCACAGAAAAGTGAAGAGTTGTATTAAGGGGGACGGAAGGTCCCCTATTTTTATATCATTTTTATGATTAATGCAGTAAAGATTGAAAAAATTGTAAAAGACTGGACAGAAGATAAAGATATCTTCTTTGTAGCCCTTTCTATAGGTTCCGTTAATAACATTAAAGTATTACTTGACAAGCCTGAAGGGATCACTATTAATGAATGTGCACTAATCAGCAGAATGATTGAAGATAAACTCAACCGCGATGAGGAAGATTATGAATTACAGGTTTCCTCTCCGGGACTTGGTATGCCATTTCGGGTTATTGAGCAATATTACAAAAACAGGGGTAACGAAATTGAAGTAATAACACAGAATGGATTAAAGAATAAAGGGATATTGAACGAGGTAACCGATAAAGGGATTGAACTTGTTATTAAAGTACAGGTCAAAGAAGTAAAGAAAAAAAAGGTTATTCATAAAAATATTTCTTTGGATTTTAACCAAATACAATCAGCTAAAACAGTAATAGCTTTTAAATAAAAGAACAAATGGAAAACATGAATTTAATCGATACATTTTCTGAATTCAAGGAATTGAAAAACATTGATCGTACCACTATGATGAGTGTTCTGGAAGATGTTTTCCGGAGTGTTTTACAGAAGCAATTCGGTACAGATGAAAATTTCGACATTATCATCAACATAGACAAAGGCGATTTTGAGATTTGGAGAAACAGAGAAGTTGTTGAAGATGATAAAGTTGAGGACGAAAATTTACAAATAAGCCTTTCTGAAGCCACTAAAATTGACGAAGACTATGAAGTTGGAGAAGAGGTAACTGATGAAGTAAAACTCATTGATTTTGGAAGGAGGACCATCTTATCATTAAGACAAAACCTGACTTCCAGAATACTTGATCTGGAGAAGGATTATGTTTACACCAAATATAAAGACCGGATTGGTGACATTATTACAGGGGAGGTCTACCAGGTTTGGAAACGAGAGATATTAATCCTGGATGATGAAGGAAATGAACTGATAATGCCAAAGGAAGAACAAATCCCGTCAGACTTTTTCAGGAAAGGGGATACTTTACGGGCAGTGGTTGTAAGAGTTGAAATGAGAAATAACAACCCGCTTATTATCATCTCCCGTACATCACCTGTTTTTCTCGAAAGATTGTTCGAACTTGAAGTTCCTGAAATTTTCGATGGATTGATAACCATAAAAAAAATAGTAAGGATCCCCGGAGAAAGAGCAAAAGTTGCAGTTGAGTCTTATGATGAGAGAATTGACCCGGTAGGAGCATGCGTTGGAATGAAAGGCTCCAGAATTCATGGTATCGTGAGAGAACTAAAGAATGAAAACATTGACGTTATCAATTATACTACAAACATAAAATTGTATATCTCCAGGTCGCTCAGTCCTGCAAAAGTAGAATCAATCAAGATATTGGATGAAGAAGAGCGTGCAGAAGTATACCTGCAACCTGAAGAGGTTTCGCTGGCAATAGGTAAAGGCGGATTAAATATCCGACTTGCCGGTCAGCTTACCGGTTACGAGATTGATGTATACAGGGAAAAAGATACTGAAGATGCAGAAGATGTTAGTCTTGAAGAATTTGCAGATGAAATTGAAAGCTGGGTCCTTGATGAACTTAAGGCAATTGGATGCGATACAGCTAAAAGTGTCCTGGAATTATCTTTAAGCGATCTGGTTAAAAGAACTGATCTCGAAGAAGAAACAATAAAAGATGTTTTGAATATTTTACATGAAGAATTTGAGTAATTTATTTAATATATTATATATTAGCGGATTACTTATAAAATATAAGCATATAGGGAGATATTAATGGCACAAGGGCAAAAAGGAATACGACTTAGCAAAGCTGCAAGAGAATTTAATGTAGGAATCAACACCATTGTTGAATTCCTGCATAAAAAAGATATTGATATTGAAACTAATCCAAACACTAAAATTTCTCCTGAAGCGTACGAATTTCTTGCTATAGAATACAGTTCTGACTTAACTGCAAAAAAGGAATCGGAAAAGTTAAGTATGCGAAACCTCCAGGAAACTCAGGAGGATGACTTAAACAATGAAACAGAAGACGAAATTGAATCCCCGGATGTAATTGAAACTACTGAAGAAGTATTAATCACTGACGTAAGCGGAACTGCCTCTGAAATAGCAAGACCTGATGATGAGAAAGAGAAAAAAACAGAAAGTGAGCCCGTTACTGAAAAGGAACCCGAAATAGCTAAACCAGAAAGAAAATCTGAAAAAGACAAGGAAATTAAAGTTGTAGGCAAAATTGATCTTGATTTAATCAAAAAGAAACCCAAACCCGAAAAGAAACCTGAAAAGAAGAAAGAAGAAACACCTCCCGGAAAAAAAGCTCCAAAGAAAGAAGAAAAAGAAGAACCGGCTATAGATATTGAAACAAAAGAAACAAAACCTGCCGAAGAAGAAATTAAAAAAGTTTATAAATCAGATTTCAAGAAATTATCAGGACCTACCGTGGTTGGTAAAATAGATCTTCCTGCTGAGGAGGAAAAGAAAAAGCCTGTTGCTTCATCTGACAAGCAACCCAAAAAGAAAAAGAAAAGAAAGAGGATTATAAAGGATACTGATAAAGTTGATTTTAAGGATAAGAAAAAAAGTAAACCGAAAGCTGCAAAAGGAAAAGCAAAACAGCTCCGTCCTGAAGTAGATGAAGAAGATGTACAAAAGCAAATAAAAGAAACACTTGCCAAGCTTACTTCAAAAGGGAAATCCAAAGGATCAAAATACAGACGTGAAAAACGTGAGGCAATAAGCAAAAAACAGGAAGAAGAAGATATAAAGCAAGAGCTGGAAAAAAATATTATTAAAGTTACTGAATTTGTATCTGTAAGCGAATTGGCTTCCATGATGAATGTTGAAAGTAATGAAATAATTTCAACATGCATGAGCATCGGACTTCTGGTTTCAATAAATCAGAGACTTGATGCCGAAACCATAGTTCTTGTGGCTAATGAATTTAATTATGAAGTTGAGTTTATCAGTGTTGATGTTCAGGAAGCAATTATGAAAGAGGAAGATAGTGAAGAAGACATGAAACCACGTCCGCCTATTGTAACGGTTATGGGGCATGTCGACCATGGAAAAACCAAGTTACTTGACCATATTCGTAAATCAAATGTAATTGCAGGAGAAGCAGGTGGAATAACCCAGCATATTGGTGCCTACGGTGTGAATCTTGGTGACAACAAGAAAATAACATTCCTTGATACACCAGGGCATGAAGCTTTTACCGCAATGCGTGCCAGAGGTGCTCAAATTACTGATATTGCTATTATCGTTGTAGCTGCCGATGATGGTGTTAAACCTCAAACAGTTGAGGCTATTAATCATGCACATGCTGCAGGCGTACCAATAGTTTTTGCAATAAACAAAATTGACAAACCGGCAGCAAATGCTGAAAAAGTGAAAGAAGAATTGGCAAATATGAATTTCCTTGTTGAAGATTGGGGAGGGAAATATCAATCGCAGGACATTTCAGCTAAAAATGGAATTAATATTGATGAACTTCTGGAAAAAGTTCTGCTTGAAGCAGAAATGCTTGAGCTAAAAGCAAACCCTGACAGAAAAGCAAATGGAACCATTATAGAATCATCACTCGATAAGGGAAGAGGCTATGTTGCAACAATACTGGTAGAAGGCGGGATTTTGAATGTTGGCGATATAATGCTTGCAGGGAGTTACTTTGGTCATATTAAAGCAATGTTCAACGAAAGAGATATAAATATTGAGAAAGCCGGTCCGGCTACTCCTGCTCTAATCCTCGGTTTGAACGGGGCTCCGCAAGCCGGAGATACTTTCAATATAATGAATAATAATCGCGAAGCTAGGGATATTGCAACCAGAAGAGGTCAGCTACAACGTGAACAAGGTATCCGTACTCAAAAACATATCACCCTGGATGAAATAGGACGGCGAATTGCTATCGGCAACTTCCAGGAGCTAAACGTTATTATCAAGGGAGATGTAGACGGCTCTGTTGAAGCGCTAAGTGACTCCCTGATAAAGCTATCTACTGATGAGATACATGTAAATATTATCCATAAAGCGGTTGGACAAATATCAGAATCAGATATTCTACTTGCCGCAGCTTCAAATGCCATAATTATAGGATTCCAGGTTCGCCCATCTATGGCAGCAAGAAAGTTGGCTGAAAAAGAGGAGATTGAGATCAGACTATATTCCATAATCTATGATGCTATAGAGGAATTAAAATCAGCTATGGAAGGTATGCTCTCGCCGGAAATAAAAGAAAAGATTGTTGCTACTCTTGAGATCCTTGAAACATTCAAAATCACTAATACAGGAACAATTGCAGGGTGTATGGTAAAGGATGGGAAAATCGTTCGTGACTCGAAAGTCAGGGTAATAAGGGAAGGCATTGTTATGTATTCCGGGGAACTTGGATCACTGAAACGATTCAAAGATGATGTGAAAGAGGTAGTTACCGGTTTGGAATGCGGACTTAATGTAACGAACTTTAATGATATCAAAGTAGGTGATACTATTGAAGCTTATACTGAATTTGAAGTAAAGAAAACTCTTTAGTGTTGTTCCCTCCTGGCAATACGGTGCAGGAAAAATGTTCCGAAAAGAGTTTCAACAGAATCAACAGGTTCATATTCATATTCA
>JAUXED010000173.1 GCA_030618105.1 Bacteroidota bacterium
CGGTTTTTTCTTCTGGCTTCTGTTGTTTTCACCGGATCAACCGGCATAAATTCACCTCGCCCGCCGGCAATAAGGCGTTTAGGATTTATTGATGAATTATCCAGCAATATCCTTACAACTGCAGTAGCTCTTTTTACACTCAGGTCCCAATTATCTTTAATTGGTCCGCTGCTTGTTTTGTATGGAACATCATCCGTATGTCCTTCAATCATAATATTGATATCTGGATTCCGTTCCAGAACCCGACCAAGTTTTCTCAGAGCATCTACTCCATTCCTGCTAACGGTTGTGCTTCCTGTTCCAAACAATAATTTTTCCTCAAGCGAAACATATACTTTTCCGTTTTTAAGTGTTACTGTTAAACCATCCTTTTCAAATCCCATTAATGCAGACGAAACTTTATCTTTCAATGCCAGAACAACAGAATCCTTTTTCCGAAGTATTTTTTCAAGCTCAATAAGTCTTGCATTTCTTTGATCCAGTTCAAAAAGTAATTCTTCAAGATTTTGTTTCTTACTTCTCAGAGACACTTCAAGTTCCCGAAGTTCATCCTCTTTCTCCTGCAAACTTTCCTGTGTAACCTGTAATTGTTTCAATAATCTTCTTGTTTCTTTGTCATTCCCCTTAATAAGCTCTTCCTGAGCTTTATGTAAATCAACATATTGCCTGTTTACACGGTTAAAATCTTTCATTAACATATCATACTCTTCGGTTTTATCCCGGTGCTGTTTTTCTATCTCTTTAATTTTCCCTTCCAGGCTTTTAAATTCAGATGTTAATTCCTTGTTCTCAACCGAGAATTTCTGATTTTCTGATTTCAATAAATCTTTCTCAGTAAGTAGTTTCCGGTTTTTTTCCTGAATATCATTAAATTGCCGGGTAGGCACACAGGAAAATACCGTGGAAATTACTATTGAAAAAATAACTACTTTTTTTAGCTGTATCTGCATATTGTTTTTGTTTTAAAATTCATAATTCAATATTAACAACTTTTTTTCAGAAATTCATATCTTTGCATCCATATAATGATTTGGTCATGTCAGATGATGCCTATAAATTACTTAACCGTATTGTAACTCCTGATGATCTCAGGAAACTCTCGCCGGAAGAACTCCCACAGGTAAGTCGTGAGTTGCGACAGTTCATCATTGATGTTGTTAGTTCCAATCCCGGTCATTTTGGTGCCAGTCTGGGGGTTGTTGAACTTACAGTTGCTCTGCACTATGTATACAACACACCACATGATCTTATTGTCTGGGACGTAGGACACCAGGCCTATGGACACAAGATACTTACCGGGCGCAGGGAAATATTTGACACAAACCGTAAATACAAAGGGATAAGCGGTTTCCCTAAACCAGATGAAAGTGAATATGATTCCTTTGGTGTTGGGCATTCATCCACCTCAATTTCTGCAGCTTTGGGAATGGCTATTGCTACCCGGAAGAAAGACGAGGAGAGGCACGTTATAGCAATAATTGGAGATGGTGCCATGACTGCCGGCATTGCTTTTGAGGGTTTAAACAATGCAGGAACTCAAAATTCCGACTTGTTAGTCATACTTAATGATAATAATATCGCTATTGATCAGAACGTGGGTGCAATGAAAGAATACCTTCTTGATATAACAACAAGCAAAACATATAATCGCATTAAAAATAATATCTGGCAATTACTGGGAAAAATAAAGCTCCCCGGTTCCAATCCGCGCTCTCTTATTCAGGATCTTGAACATGGTTTTAAATCGGCTGTTCTGAAGCACAGTAATCTGTTTGAATCGATGAATTTCAGATATTTCGGTCCTGTTGACGGACATGATGTAATGCACCTTACACAGGTACTCAATGACCTTAAAAACATTCCCGGACCAAAATTACTTCATTGTCAAACAGTAAAAGGGAAAGGTTTTAAACAGGCAGAACTTAATCAAACGCAGTTTCACGCTCCCGGAAAATTTAATAAAACCACGGGCGAAATCCTTAAAGTAAAAACTGACAAGGTTAAACCACCAAAATACCAGGATGTTTTTGGACACACCATCATTGAGCTTGCTGAAAAGAATGAAAAAATTATTGCTATAACTCCCGCCATGCCTACCGGTTCATCATTGAATTTAATGATGGAAAAAATGCCTGACAGGGTATTTGATGTTGGAATTGCCGAACAGCATGCAGTTACCTTTTCAGCCGGATTAGCAAAACAAGGAATGAAGCCTTTCTGCAATATATACTCTACATTTATGCAAAGGGCTTACGACCAGGTAATCCACGATGTTGCTATCCAGAACCTTGATGTTGTTTTCTGTCTTGACAGGGGCGGGATAGTTGGGGAAGACGGAGCAACACATCAGGGGGTTTTCGATCTGGCATACATGAGAAACGTACCTAACATGACAGTATGTGCTCCTATGAACGAAGAAGAGTTACGCAATCTAATGTACTCTGCACAAAAGGATAAAATGGGGCCATTCTCTATTCGTTATCCCAGGGGCAGGGGTGTAATGCCGGAATGGAAAAAACCATTTCGTGAAATTCCGGTGGGCAAAGGTCGCCTGATAAAAGAGGGACATGATATCGCTATCCTGTCAATCGGACATGTTGGGAATTTTGTTGTTGAAGCTACCGAACATTTGAAAAATGAGAACATCAGTGTCTGCCATTATGATATGCGATTTGTAAAACCCCTGGATAATGAGATCTTACACAAGGTTTTTAATGAATTTCAATCTGTAATTACAATTGAAGACGGAACTATTGTCGGAGGATTCGGCTCAGCTGTTATCGAATTTATGGCTGAACATCAATACTCTTCACGAGTGAAAAGAATGGGGGTTCCTGATCATTTTATCGAACATGGTACACCCGGGGAATTATACCATGAATGTGGTTTTGATCC
>JAUXED010000143.1 GCA_030618105.1 Bacteroidota bacterium
GATAATTGCATAGTATCTTTAAGCGAAGGAAGAAGGTTTATTTTGAATGCATCAAATAATGTAGGAGCATAAGGCTGTACAACCCTTACCTCCTTCCTGATCATTTCCTGAGAATAACCTGTGAAAATGATCATCAATAACATAATAGTTACAATTGATCTCTTTATATTTGACATGCTGAACATACGCCTGTTGTTTTCACTTATTCTATACCTGAATATATTAGGTTTCAACTTCTTACTTCTTCCTATTTACTATTTACTACATACTACCTACTTCTTACTGCAGACTATCTCCTTCCATTCCATCTTCTTCAAGCTCCACAACTATCTTCAATTTCTCTTGCGCTAATTCAATAATCCCGTCATCTTTCTCTGTATAATAATCAAGTAAACTTATTAACGTATGTCTTGCCTGAAAAACATCATTTTTCTTTACACTAACATCAGAAAGAAGAAGAAATATTTTAGCCATCCAATATGCATGAGGTGAGTTCTGATCAATAAATTCAAACACCTCTTTTTCAGCTTTTTCATACTCGCCAAGCGTAAAACTTATCTCTGCAACATAATATTTTGATTCTGCACCTAACTCACTTTTTATCTCCGACGAAATCTGTTCGAAACTATTCCTTGCCTCTTCCATTTCTCCAAGGATATAATGTGAAGAACCCTTCTTGTAAAAAGCTTCTCTGGCTGTTTCTTCGGATACAATACCGGATGTAACTACTTTTTCAGCTATCTGGATAGTATTTTTGTAGTCCTGAAGTGAATAATAACAACGCATCTGTCCTGTTATCGCGTTAAGTTTATCATTTTCATTGTCAGCCATATTCTCAAGAAGAGCATAATATTCAATTGCCCCGGCAAAATCCTTCTTCTCAAAAGTTATACTGCCGGCAGATTTCAATGCTTTAATGGTAAAAATATTTACAGGGTTTTCAATAAGATACTTATATGAAACAAGTGCACTATCCGGATTTCCCAGTTTCATTTCACATTCAGCTTTATAAAAATGAGCACTTAGCAGAAAACTTCCATTCTCAAATTCATTGATATAATTACCTAAAACTTCAACAGCTCTTTCACAATTTCCTGACATATAAAGGTTCTCGCCAGAAACGTAAGTAAGCGAATCTTTTTCTGTCGGACTGATCCTGGCAAAATCGCCCAAACTTCTTGTATAATCAAAGTATGCCTCAACATCATTCATTTCCACATAAACATTCTTCAAACCGGTAAGGGCATTCTTTGATTCAATGCTGCCTGTATAATTCTCAATCACCTCCTTATAAAACTTAATCGCTTCACTGTTATTACCCATATTATAGTAAACAAGACCCATCTGAACCATAGTTTTAGGAACGTAACTGCTATTAGGATGGTTATCAAGTATCATCTGGTAATTAGCCAGTGCTTCATCCGGATTATCCAGTATGATATAGGCTTTACCTTTCTCAAACAAGGCATCATCAAAATATGATGATTTTGGATATTTCTCCAACAGGCGGGTTAGTAAATCGATTTTAGTCTGTTGTTTTTTAAGAAGTCCCTGGGAAAAAGCATTTTGAAAAAGAGCATAGTCAGCGCCCGGCACATTAAGGTCAATTGCCTTCTGATAATATTCAGACGCTTTTATATAGTCGCTACTGATAAAGTAACAATCGGCTATCCTGTTGCATGCATCTCCTTCTATTCTTTTTTGCTTTTTGCCTTTTAATCCGATAAATTTCCTGAACCAGCGGGATGCACTTGTGTAATCCTTCAGGTTAAAATATACATAACCCAGATTATAGTGAGCCAGTTTATATTCATCAAGTCCAAAAGCCCCGGGGATCAGCATAAACTTGTTATAATCATCCCTGGCAAACTCATATTCCTTAGTGCGGTAATAAGCTTCAGCCCTCCAATAATATGTCCTGGCTTTGAGCCTGCTATCAAACCGGTCGAATTGCAACGATTTATCAAAAAGACTGATCGATTCATCAAACTTCAGGTCACTATAAAACTCAAGGCCCCTGTAAAAAGCAACTTTTTGATAAGCTCTTTTTATCCTGTCGCTTTTATCCTGAATCTTTTCCAAAGAAGCAAGGGCGTCACGATAATTTCTTGTATTCATGTATGCCATTACCAGGTAATCATAAGCCTCATCTAACCGCGAAGAATATGGATAAAGTCTTATATAAGTATTAAAAGAAGTAATTGCTTCATTAAAAGGAGAATATGAAAGCTTATATGTAATCTTCGCATAATTAAACAAGGCATCTTCCTTTATAACGGGATCGTAGTCAAGTTGTGAAGCGAAAGAAAAAGCCATCCTCGCTTTATTTTCCTTATCCACGCGCAGGTAACAATCGGCTAATACATAGTAAGAATTCTGACTCAATGCATCCTTCGGGCCAACAGTTTTTTCAAGATAACTTATTGCCTTATCGTATTCTTTCGATTCAAAATAACAAAAACCCAGTTCATACCTGTCCTGCCGGGAAATATTTTTTTTCTCTTTCATAAATTTCTCAAGGGGAGATATTGCCTCATCGTACCTCGCTTTTCTAAAGTAGGCATCTCCAAGAAACTTAGCTACCTCGGCGGCTCTGCGTGGTATTGCCCGGGCAAGTAATGGTGGGGCATATTCGATAATTTCATCATATTTTTTCTGAACATAGAGTATCTGAACTATGTAATATGGAACAACAGGACCAAATGTTTCATCCTCTTCAAGCCGTAAAAACTCCTGCTTTGCAGTTTCGTAATTCTTATTTTCATAAGCTATATGCCCGTAATAATATATTGCCCGACTTGTATATTCTGACTGGATATCTTTTATCTCATAAAAAGCAAGACCGGCTTTTTTGAAGTCACGTATCTTAAAATAACAATATCCTGACAGAAAATATAATTCAGCCAACTTATCATCATCGAGGGACAAGCGATCAACCCTTTCAAAATAACCAATTGCATTACGATAGCTCTTTTTCTTGTACTTATATTTTGCCAGTTCAAATATTGCTTCCCTTGCCAGTGAAGTTTCCGGGTGCTGACCAATAAATTTAGTCATCAAATATTCAGCATCTTCATTGAACAGGTTAATTGCACAAATTGCCGAATAATACTGAGCTTTTGTTTTTAATTCACTTTCCGGATCACCATAATCCGAAATAGCTTTGGAGAAGTGTTGTTGAGCAGCACCATATTTCTCTTTTTCAAATAGTTCATATGCCCTGGAATATTCACTATTCCCATACTCAAATGAAACAGGTTTCTGAGCATTTATCTGCAGAATGATCACAAAAAAGAAAAAAGAAATTAAAAGAAGGATACTCCTCATAATTCGCATACAAGACTGATTTGAATTTCGGTTAAATTTACTTAAAAAACGAAACAGAACTAAGATTATTATTCAATTTAATTAACAGTTGATTGTTAATTACTTATTTGCCATTTTTATCCACAATTAATAGAAAATTGTATTTTTGAGAAAAGAAAGGATGGAACACGGATGACACGGATTTAACGAATTTTCACTGATATTTTATCATTCTATCCGTGATTATCTGTGTTATCAGTGTCATCCGTGTTCCATTTAATCCATTCTTCTTTTTGTCGACTGCCGACTGAAGATTGCCGACTTAAACATTGTAAAATATAAAAAAATAGCTATTATCAATCTATTAACATTAAACTTAAACACCTATCATGACAGAGGAAACAATAATAGAATTTAAGGATTGTTCAATTTTTCAAATAGATAACCTGGTTTTATCTAATGTCAGTTTCAACCTGAATCGTGGTGAATTTGTATACCTGATTGGCAAAGTGGGGAGTGGAAAAACAAGTCTTATAAAGACAATAAATGCACAAATACCTTTAAGAAAGGGCGAAGCCAGAGTAGCCGGTTATGATCTTACAAAACTGAAAAGGAAACAGGTCCCCTGGCTCAGGAGAAAACTTGGTATTGTATTTCAGGATTTCCAGCTATTAACCGACCGGTCAATAGAAGCTAACCTTGAGTTTGTGCTCAGATCAACGGGCTGGAAAGACAAGAAGGTTATACGTAAAAGAATAAATGAAGTACTTGAAAAGACAGAACTTAAATATAAAAGTTTCAAAATGCCTCATCAGTTATCGGGTGGCGAACAGCAAAGAGTAGTAATTGCACGAGCGCTGCTAAATGATCCGGAGATCATTCTTGCTGATGAACCAACAGGGAACCTTGATCCGGAAACCTCAGAAGAAATTATCCGGACACTGATGGATATCAGCAAGGCAGGAAGAGCAGTTATTATGGCAACACATAACTACACTCTGGTAAAAAAATTCACCGCACGGACCCTGAAATGTGAAAACGGGAAAATTTCTGAAGTTGATCATGGCGAGGAGTTCGATTTTAC
>JAUXED010000108.1 GCA_030618105.1 Bacteroidota bacterium
AATTATTGGGGCAAAGCAGGCACTGTATTTCCCCGTTTAACTTTTTATAATATTTACCTTCCATTAATTAAATGATTAAATGATTAAATGATAAAATGATTAAATGAGAGAATGAGTAAAACTCACCTTCTTCTCATTTATTCAAATCTAAGTTTGATCTCTTCAATACTTTCAACTGACCCAACAAGAGTAAGAATATCGCCGAGTCTTAACCTGGTATATCCTGTTGAAATGATCATATGCCCCCTTCTTTGTGTCGAGAGTATAAGAATATCTGCAGGAAGATGAAGGTCTCTGAGAGCAATACCATGAAGATTACGATTTTGTACAATAATTTCAGCCGTATCCTGGTTTTCTTCCATGCCAAGAAGTAATGAAGTTGCCATGGGCGACCGGACAAAATGATCAAGCAGACTTACCATTGCTGTTGAAGGTTCAATAATTTTTACTCCCAGATCATGAAACTTGCTAAAATTTTCTCTGTTGTTCAGGCGGACAACCAGGTCGTGGGTTCCGTAATTTTCATAAGCCAGTTCACATATTTTAAGATTTTCATCATCAGTTTTAAGAGTAATTATCGCTTCAACTTTTCCGGCTTCCAGGTTTTCAAGAGTTTCATAATTAATTTCAGGGCAATATTCTACTGAAATATTCTCAATTCCGGGTTCATTGATCCCTTCCATGGAAGTTGCAATTTTTACATTCCATCCATGATTAGTAAGTTGTCTTGCAAGAGCCATTGCCTGGGCTTCATATCCGAAAATTATTGCACGGTGACTTCCGGCAGGTAAGTCGCTTCTGGCCCGGGAATGATCTTCACCAGCAATTCCAATAGCCCATTTAAGCATCGGAGGACCCACCAGCTGGTTTATAACGATAATGGCAATCATTAGAGTGGCAAATTCTGCACCCCATTCAGAGAATTCACCGGCTACTACAGATACAAGCCCGATACTCACACCGGCTTGGGTTATGTAAGACATCCATGAAATTTTTGTATAGCGGAATTGCTCTCCTGCTAAAACACCTCCGGTAAATGCCCCAATGGAAATAGCTACCAGGCGGATAATAAAAAGTACTAATCCAATTATCCAGGCTTTAGCCAGGTAATCGAGAGAAATGGAAGCGCCAATAAGAGTAAAGAAGGCAACATATACATAAGGTACCGTATCATGAATTATTTTCAGGAATTCTCTCCTGTACCGTGTGAAATTTGTAACGTAAAAGCTGGCGATAATGCAAATAAGCAAAGGTTCGGTATAAAAATCAATTTCAAAATAGAGATTACCAGCATGTCTGAGAAAGTTAGATAATAAATAGATTCCTAATCCTGATAACAGGATCAGAAAACTCTTGATAGTCCTGGATTGCTTTCTTGATAAAATAAATTGAAGCGCCTTTCCGAGCAGCCAGCCCATAAAAAACGAAGCAATAAGTTCTAATATTAAAATGAGAACACATTTTAAATTAAATGATGTGTCGGAGATGAGGGTATTAACAATCGAGATTGTTATTGCGAAAAGAATAATTACCAATACATCAAGTAGTACTGTAACTCCCAAAGTAGTGCGTGTGAACGGACCTTTGGCACGGAGTTCATTGATCACTGCAATGGCAGATGAAGGTGAACGAGCTACAAATATGGTTCCTGCAAGAAGTGAAATGCCAAGTCGTGTAGTGATGCTGAAATTACTAAGAAATGGTATCATGTTGCTCAGAAGGAAGATAGCTATGCTTGAAAGTAAAAAGGTGATAGAGAGTGAGCAAATGGTTATCCATCGAATGCTTTTCATCTGGCTTCTGTATTCCTTTAAATATAATTCAGCACCGGCAGCAAAAGCAATAAAAGCCAGGGATATCTCATTTATGAATTTAAGTTTCACGGGGGCTTCAGTAGGGATCAGTCCAAGAATTTGCGGACCTGTAATTATTCCAATTACAAGAAGCCCGGTTACTATAGGAAGGTGTATCTTTTTGAACAATAATGATAATTGTTGCGATGCAACCAGGATAATTATTAATCCGGCAACAAGACTTATTATTTCCCAGTATTCCATAATGTTAACTATTCAGTGTTTTAAGTTAAGAATGCTAAAATGACAAAATGCTAAAATGATAAAATGTCTAAAATTGAAGAATCGTGAGTCGTGAATCGTAAATCTTTTGCCTTTTGCCTTTTTTTCACCTTACTCACCTCATTTCCTCATTTCCTCATTTCTTCAAATAAACCGGATAATTACTCAAAAGATAAGAAAAATTGATTTAATCTGATAATTCATGTTTAATTATTGAGTCCCCTCTGAAAAATATTTTTTTGCCACCCCAGTACAGTCGTTCCTCCTTACGGGGCAGGCAAAGACTCAAAGACACAAAGATACACAAAAGATAAGGTAATAGAAATAAGCCCTTTGTGAATCTTGGTGTCTTAGTGTTTTAGTGGCATTTTCTTTTTTTTGACTTTTCGGAGTGGACTCATTATTTGAAAATAAAAAAATAACGCTGAAAAATTTTAATCAATATTTATTATAGAAAATTAGTTTTTTTGAAAAAAATTTATACTTTAGAAGAAATTTTTAAAAGTACTAGCTAATAGGGGCTAAGGGGTTTAAAAACGTAACGGAAAGAATCAATTGGATTTTTAACAGTATCACAATTTACTCCCCGGGTATATTCTGAAAAAATGCAGCAATTTCTTTTTTCAGGCATTAATTGTAAAACCATTTTTAATACCAAAAACGATGAGGAAAAGTAATATTTTTTATGTACTGGGTGCGATAATCCTGATTTTTATGTTAGTAGATTGCGGGGGTAAAAAAGATAACAGGAAAAATGATCAGATCGATCTGGAAATTCAGGTTGTCCAGGATGAAGTATTAATGAATACTTTAACTGAGAATGAGGTTCAGGGTGGATGGAAACTTCTTTTTGATGGTAACACTACAAATGGTTGGCATAAATTTAACAAAGATACTATTGATGAAGGCTGGATAGTTGAAAATGGTTGTTTGGTAGCGCTTGGTAAAGGAGGCGATATTGGTGGCGATATAGTTACTGATGAGGAGTTTGACAATTTTGAGATAAAAATGGAGTGGAAAATATCTGCCGGTGGAAACAGCGGAATATTATATCGTGTTCTTGAAGGTGATTATCCGGCGGTTTATGCAACCGGCCCGGAATATCAGTTAATTGATGACATTGGTTTTCCACAGAAGCTTGAGGAATGGCAGACAACCGGAGCTAATTATGCAATGCATCCACCAAAGAATGCAAAAATAAAACCTGTTGGTGAATGGAATTCCTCGAGGATTTTAGTGAATGACGCACATGTTGAACATTGGCTTAATGGCGAAAAAGTAGTTGAATATGAATTGTGGTCGGATGAATGGAAGGAAGAGGTTAAGAACGGCAAATGGAGTGAATACCCAGAATATGGTCTTGCTCCCGCGGGGCATATTTCTCTTCAGGATCATGGCAGTAAAATCTGGTTCAGAAATATTAAAATTCGTGAATTATAAAATCCCGATATTTTTTGTGAGATATTTTAGAATTGTCCTTGTAAAAGAGATCATATAGCCAGTGATACTTTCTAATTTACAAATATTGTCTTTTAGAATAATATATACTCCTCAGACTTCCTGATCAGAGATTTCTTTTTTTTAAGAATCTTTGTGTACTTTTACTGGCAATACATTTATAAGGATTGCAAAGAGAAGAATCGTAACCATTACCTTCTTTTGAGAAAGCCAAAAAAAAATAAAACCATAATTTCTTAAAAAAAAAAGTTATGAAAAAGATTCTTTCACTATTAGTGGTAACCTTATTGCTTCACGCGTGCCTGTTAAACGGGCAGACAAATATTCCGGTTCCGGAAGATTTTTTTAAATTCAAACCGGGAGCAGATAGAATGCTATTCGATTACGAAGAGCTGATTGAATATTTTAATCAACTTGATAAAGCATCCCCGAAATTCAAATTGGTCAGGATAGGAAAATCACCAATGGGAAAACCAATCTATATTGGGTTTATTTCTTCCGCAGAAAATATTGATAATCTTGATCAGTTGAAAATAATAAACAGGGAACTTGCTTTGAATCCTGAGATACCGGATGCTGAAAAATCGAAAATGATCAATGAGGGTAAAGTCTTTATATTAGGTACACTCTCTATGCATTCAGGAGAGGTGGGTCCTTCACAGGCCTCACCACTTATTGCCCATCAATTAGTTACATCAAACAATCCCAGAACACTGAAATGGCTTGATAATGTGGTTTATATGATGGTTCCTTGCCATAATCCTGATGGGATGGATATGGTAGTGAATAATTACAGGAAATACAAAGGCACAAAATATGAAGGTGCCTCTTTACCCAGGGTTTACCATAAGTATGTAGGTCACGATAATAATCGCGATTTCGTTATTCTTTCCCAGGAAGACACAAAAGCGATTGCCCGTATTTACAATACCGACTGGTTGCCACAGGTGTTGGTTGAGAAGCACCAGATGGGATCAACCGGCGTACGCTATTTTGTTCCACCTCCTCATGATCCGATTGCCCAGAATATTGATGCAGGTATATTTAACTGGATTGGCATATTCGGTCATAATATGATTAAAGATATGACCAGGGATGGATTTTCGGGAGTGTCACAACATTACTTGTTTGACGATTACTGGCCCGGATCTACCGAGACTTGTATCTGGAAAAATGTAATAGGTTTCCTTACTGAATGTGCCAGTATATACGATGCTACACCTGTTTATGTGGAACCCAATGAACTGAATGCCTGGGGAAAAGGATTGGCTGAGCATAAGAAAGGTATTAATATGCCGGAGCCCTGGGAAGGTGGATGGTGGAGACTTGGTGATATAGTGGATTATGAAATATCTTCCACCATGTCTATTCTCAAAACTGCTTCATTGCATCGTGAAGATATTCTGAAGTTCAGAAATGACATCTGCAGAGATGAAGTGGAGCGCGGCCGGACAGAGCCCCCGTTTTATTATGTGCTTCCTGAGAAACAACATGATCCGGGCGAACTGGTGAATCTGGTTGTTTTGTTGAAAGAACATGGTGTTGAGGTTTACCGCTTGCAGGAAGATCATAGTCTGGAAGGACATGTTTTTAAAAGCGGCGATATAGTTGTTCCGCTTGCCCAGCCTTATCGCCCTTTCATCAAGGAGGTTTTGGAAGTTCAGGAATACCCTGTCAGACATTATATGCCTGATGGTGAAATTATTAAACCATACGATATTACAACATGGTCTCTTCCTTTGCATCGCAATGTGAGATCCTTTGAGATCGAAACACGATGTAAGGATTTTGAAGCGAAGATCGAAAAAATTGAGGGAGATTTTAACATGCTTGATTCTACTCCTGAGAAATATTGGGCAGCTCTCTTTTCAGTTAAAATGAACTATAGTTACAAAGCTGCTTTTACAGCTATAAAAAAAGGACTTAAGGTTGACAGGCTTACAACAAACCTGAAAATTAAAGACGTTCTTTATCCGAAAGGCAGTTTTGTTATTTACAACAAAGGAACCGCAGGAGATGTACTATCTGAAATTGTTGAGCAAATTGGTGTACAGCCTGGTTATCTGGTTGAGAAGAAAAATATCGAAGTAAACCATTTTAAAGTCCCGGGAATAGCTCTTATCGAAACTTATACACATGATATGGATGCCGGATGGACACGGTTTGTATTTGATTCATATAATATTCCGTTCACTGTAATTCATCCGCAGGAGATTAAGGATAAAAACCTTGAAGATCAGTTTGATGTTATTGTGTTTCCTGATGCGAGTAAATCCCTGTTGATGAAAGGAAAATATAGTCGTGGTGGTAAGGAATATGTTAGCAGATACCCGCCGGAATTTGCAAAAGGGATGGGTAAAGAAGGGCTGAAAAAAGTTCTCGAATTTGTTGATAAAGGAGGAGTTGTTGTTTCCTGGGGGCAATCAACCGCTTTGTTTGAAGGCATCATGGAAATTGGCGAAAAGGAAAACAAAGAGGAATTCCAGTTGCCTTTCAGGGATGTTTCTTCCGATCTTAGAAAATCAGGTTTGTATATAGCTGGTGCTCTTATCCGGGTTCAGTTGAAGGATGATCATCCCTTGACTTTTGGAATGCCGGATGAAATTGGAGTATTCTACCGTGGAAGGCCTGCTTTTACAACTTCATTGCCAAGGTTCGACACCGACAGAAGAATTATTGCATCATTTCCCGAAAAAGATCTGCTCATGAGTGGCTACAGCGAAAAGGAAAAATTGCTTGGCAGGAAAGCTGCAATGGTTTGGCTGAAAAAAGGTAAGGGACAATTGGTGATATTCGGGTTCAATCCGCAGTTCAGAGCTTCTACACAAAGTGCCTATAAATTGCTTTTTAATTCGATTTTGTTACCATAAAATTATTAAATTTGACTTTTTTTAAAACAGATTTAAAACAGAAGGTAGAATATATTATGTTTAATGGCAAGAATTATTCGAAAAGCCAGCTATACCTGCTTGTAGCATTAAGAGTTGTGATAGGCTGGCATTTTCTTTATGAGGGTTTGGTTAAGCTGACAAACCCCGATTGGTCATCTTTTGGATATTTATTGGACTCGCAAGGAATTTTTAGCAGTTTCTTTTACTCGTTAGCATCTAATCCTGATGTTTATAAGGTTGTTGATACATTGAATATTGTAGGTTTGACCCTGGTTGGCCTGGGATTAATACTTGGTTCATTTACACGTCTTGCAACTATTGGTGGGATTATTCTTTTAGCTTTTTATTATCTTTCACACCCGCCTTTTGTCGGATTGCAATATGTATTACCAATGGAAGGCAGTTGCCTGGTTGTTAATAAAAACCTGATAGAACTGGTAGCTCTTTGTGTTTTGCTGGTATTTCCTACCGGTCATATACTGGGATTTGACCGATTGAATTATCTTATAAGGAAAAGAAGGAAAAGAAGGGAATAGAGGGAATAGAGGGAATAGAGGGAATAGAGGGAATAAAGGGAATAAAGGGAATAGAGGGAATAGAGGGAATAAAGGGAATGTTGAAAGTTTGTTAAGTAAAATGCTTACTTTTAA
>JAUXED010000122.1 GCA_030618105.1 Bacteroidota bacterium
AACGGATTGACAGTTATTCAATGGAAAAACGTTTTATTCGTAAAAACGGGTCGATGGTATTTACAAAAATTTCCGTCGGATGTGTACGAAATTCTGATGGTTCTGTTAATTACATTGTCTTATTAATGGAAGATATAACCGACCGTAAAATAGATGAAATAGTTATCAGGAAAAGTGAAGAGCGCTGGCAATTTGCCCTGGAAGGCAGTGGCGATGGAGTGTGGGACTGGAGTATTCAGTTGAATGAAGTTTTCTTTTCAAAACAATGGAAAGCAATGCTGGGGTTCAAAGAGGATGAAATTTCAGGAAACCTGGAAGAATGGGATAAAATAATTCATCCTGATGATATTGAGAAAGTTCATGAGGATATTCAAAAACACCTTGACGGAAAAACTCCGGTCCATGAGAATGAACACAGAATTCAGTGTAAAGATGGTTCATACAAATGGATTTATAGCAGAGGTAAAGTTATTTCCCGGACAGAAAAAGGAAAGCCGCTTAGAATGATAGGGACACATTCTGATATCACCGGGCGGAAGCGGGCAAATGAGGAATTAAGAAAGTCTGAGGACCGTTTTCGTTTCATGGCGAAAAATACAGGAGATGTACTTTACAGATTGCAGTACGATACAATGAAATTTGAATATATCAGTCCGGCAATCTCTGTTCTGACAGGTTATACGGCTGAGGAGATAAATAAGATTGGTTTTAAAAGCTTAATTGATCAGACAGTAATACCCGGAACTCCTGACGTTTTATCTGAGGAGTTAAGAAAAAAGCGAATGGAAGGAACAACAGGTGAATGGAGAGCTGAATACAAAATTCTATCAAAGAGTGGTGAAGAAAAGTGGTTAGGAGATCATTCCTTTCCATGGAAAGATGATTCCGGTAAAATTATAGGTTCAATAGGTATTCTACAGAACATTACAGAGCGTAAGCTGGCAGAACTGGAACTTGCCAAACATCGCGAACACCTCGAAGAACTGGTAAAAGAACAAACCGGTGAAGTTGAAAGATCACAGAAATCATTGGTTTTATTGATGGAGGATGTTAATGAGGTTAACCAGGAACTAAAGGATGTTAATATTATGTTAGATGCTACTAATAAAGAGCTTGAAGCATTCTCATACTCCGTTTCTCACGACTTGCGTGCCCCTTTAACCAGGATGGATGGCTTTAGCAAGGTGCTGATTGACAGCTATTCAAACAAGCTGGATGATCAGGGAATTCATTTCCTTAACCGTATAAGGGCATCAAGTCAACGCATGGCAAAACTTATTGATGATCTGCTTTTACTTTCAAGAATAACCAGGGAAAAAATTTTCAGGCAAAAGGTTGATCTGTCAAAAATAACAGGCAAAATTGCTGAGGAATTAAAGGCATCTGAAACCGGCAGAAAGGTGAATTTTAATATTGCAAAAGGATTGAGTACAAATGCAGACAGGAAATTTGTTGTTATAATTCTTGAAAATCTTCTTGGTAATGCTTTTAAGTTTACAGGAAAGAAAAAAAATGCAATAATTGAATTTGATAAGAAAACAATTGATAATAAGGAAGTTTTCTTTATAAAGGATAATGGTGCCGGATTCAATATGAAATATTATAATAAAATTTTTACGGCATTTCAACGCCTCCATTCAGATGAAGAGTTTAAAGGTACAGGAATCGGATTGGCAATTGTACAAAGAATAATAAATAAACACGGAGGAAAAATATGGGCTGAAAGTGAGGTTGGCGAAGGAACAACGTTTTATTTCAGATTTGAGTGAGAAGATGAGAAAATGAGAAGAGGTAAAGTAGAGCCGAATTGAATTCGGCTCTTGAGTTAGCCGAATTAAATTTAGCTGAAGAGTTACAGGTTCCAAGTTCCGGTACCCAGCACCCAGAAACCAGTGACCAGAAACTGATTTTCCAATTTAATTTTTACCTTTAATAATATAAATACCTATTTGACCAATTGTTAAACTAAATATCTTCCCAATGCAAGACCTTAAAATACTTATTGTAGATGATGTTCCCGATGATGCGGAATTGGTTGCCGTGCAACTGAAACAACAGGGAATAAAATTCTCATGGAAATATGTTAACAATGCGCAAAAACTGAAGAATGCCTTAACTGATGATGTATGGGATATTGTGATCACTGATTATTCGATGCCGGGTTTCGATGGCATTGAAGCATTACGAATGGTGAACAAATATGATGATGATTTGCCTGTTATTATGGTATCAGGTACCATTGGTGAGGATGTAGCAGTTGAGGCAATGAAAAAAGGTGTTCATGATTATCTGATGAAAAACAATTTGCTTCGCCTGGGTCCTGCAGTATCAAGGGAAATTAAGGATGCCGAAACCCGTAGGCAGCACAAAATAGCCAGTGAAGCTCTTGTTCAGAGCGAAGAGAAATACAGACTGTTGGTGGAAAATGCACCTGTTGGTGTATCTATCTCTACACTGGACGGGAAATTTCAGAATGTCAATAAGGTATATTGTAATATTATCGGTTATTCGAAAAACGAATTGCTTAATATGTCATTTATGGATCTTGAAGTTAATAGCTTTAAGGAAAAAACTGTAAAGATAGTAGATGAAATTCTTGATGGAAAGATTGAAAAGACAAGAATAGAGAAGCAGTATATACGAAAAGACGGGGAAATTATTGACGTGGTAATACATGCAACTGTTAAAAGAGATGAAAAAGGAAATGCTGAATATTTGATTGGTATACTGGAAGATGTTACTGAACAGAAAAAAAATGAAAAGGATCTGATAATTGCCAAAGAAAAAGCGGAAGAGTCTGACCGTCTGAAATCTGCATTTTTATCTACCATATCACATGAACTTCGTACTCCTTTGAATGCTATCCTCGGTTTTTCTGAGTTAATCGATGAAAATTTGCCTAAAGATGAAATAGTTGATTTTGTCAAATTAATCAATAAAAGCGGTTATATACTGTTCGAAATAATTGAGGATATTCTTGATGTTACTGATATTGAAAGTGGAAAATCAAGGGTTACTAAAGAAGAATTTAATATTGATTCAGTTCTTCAGGAACTTTATCCCGAAATAGAATCAATACAGGAAAAAGAAAAAAAGCAGCATCTTGAAATAAAATATCATTCCCCTGCCGATAGCGATGAAATAACTTTTTTTACCAATAAATCAAAATTTAATAAGATACTTATCCTGCTCCTGAAGAATGCAATTAAATTTACTCATGAAGGATATATTGAATATGGATTCAAACCTGAACAGGATGAAATAGTTTTTTATGTGAAGGATACCGGAATTGGTATCTCGGAAGATGAGCGAGACATTGTTTTTGAAAAATTCAGACAGATTGATGACTCACATACACGTAAATACGGAGGTGTTGGATTAGGTCTAACCCTGGTAAAAAAGTTGATTGAATTGCTTGATGGAAGGATCTGGTTCGATTCTGAGCTGGGAAAAGGGTCAGTTTTTTATTTCTCGCTTCCATACAGTAAACAGGAGGAAGAATTAGCAGTGGAAAAGAAAACCGGTGAAAAGAAAGAAAAGAAATTGCTAAGTGATAAAACAATATTGATAGTTGAAGATGAAATTTCTAATTACCTGCTTCTTGATAAATTATTAAAACTTGAAAATGCAGATACAATATGGGCAAAAAACGGTGAAGAATCGATTGAGAAATTTAAAGAAAATAGAAATATAGACCTTATTTTAATGGATCTGAAAATGCCTGTAATGGACGGTTATGAAGCAACCCGGCAAATAAAACAATTATCGGAAAATCTGCCAATAATTGCACTTACCGCGTATACAGAATCTGAAAGTATTAAGAAAGCAAAAAGTAAAGGTTTTGATGATTATCTTGAGAAACCCATTAAACGTGCTGATTTATTTGAAAGAATAGGTGAATTAATAAAATAGAGACATTTACCACATTGTAATATCCGTGTATACTAATTTTTAATTACGTTATTAATAACGTTATTAATAACGTTATTCTTTTCTGCCGGTACAAAACTTGTTCTATTTAAACCGTTAATATTTACCGTCCAGAAAGTAAATATATAAACAAAATGAAAAACATCTATCGAAAGACAAAAACAGCACTTTATTACTGTCGTAGCAGTAAATGTTGCAATTTTATGTCATATTTATTGCACATATCAATAAAAACAATTATATTTACTGCCTAAACAGTAATATATTATGAAATACATTCAATATATTGGAGATGTAATTAAATATCATCGAAAAAAAGCCGGGTTAAGTCAAAAATCATTAGCAGATATTGCAGGTGTTGGCAAGACAGTTGTCTTTGATATAGAAAAAGGAAAAGAAACAGTCCAATTCAAATCATTAATTAACGTTTTTAATGCATTGAATATTAATATATCACTAGAAAGCCCATTAATGGAAAGATGGAAGAATGGAAGAATGGAATAGAGGGAGTAGAGGGAATAAAGGGAGTAAAGGGAGTAAAGGGAGAAGGGGAAGAACAAAAAAATTTGAACATTATGAGAAAAGCTAAAGTATTTATGCATAAATCTCTTGCAGGTTATTTAATTGAAGAAGAAAAAAATAATAAATACCTGTTTTCTTATGACAATAACTACAAAGGGGATCCTATTTCATTAACAATGCCAGTTGAAATTAAAGAATTTTATTTCAATTCTTTTCCACCTTTTTTTGATGGACTTCTTCCGGAAGGAATTCAATTAGATGGTTTATTAAGAATAAAAAAAATAGATAAAGACGATTATTTCAGTCAATTAGTAGCTGTTGGTTCTGATCTGGTTGGAGCAGTATCTGTGGAGGAGATGTTATGAGTAGATGTCCAATCACATACGAAATATCAGAAAGCAGATATTCCGGAAATGGTTTAAACCAGCTATCCAGAAAATTAACTGATTTAAATGATATTGAATACTCAGCTGAAGAGCAAAGACATGAAGCTGCTGTACGTGCAACTAAAATGTCTATTCAGGGGGTTCAGCCAAAGCTTAGCGCGATATTAAATGTTCAACAGTGTAAATTAGAAATAGTTGATATAAACGGGAAATATATCATAAAACCCCAGCATCACATATACCCGCAATTACCGGAAAATGAAGACCTGACAATGAAAATGGCATCTAAATGCGGAATAAATATACCAATACACGGTATGGTATATTCTAAAGATGGAACGTTGTCATACTTCATTAAAAGATTTGACAGGCTTGGAAAAAATAGCAAATTATCTTTAGAAGATTTTGCTCAATTAGCAGAAGAAAAAAGAGAAACTAAGTATGAATATTCTGTCGAAAAATTAATTATGATTATTGAAAATCATTGTACATTCCCGCAACTTGAAAAGAGCAGGTTTTTTAAACGCTTTCTATTCAATTTTTTATCAGGGAATGAAGATATGCATCTAAAAAATTATTCATTGATTACTCAAAATGATAAAATAGAATTAAGTCCTGCATATGACTTTCTTAATACAAGTATAGTGTTAGGAAAAGATATTGAAGAATCAGCTTTAACCCTGAAAGGAAAAAAGAAAAAATTCAATCGTAATATACTTATTGACTATTTAGGATTGGAAAGATTAAATCTAAATACGAAAGTCATTAAGAATATTCTTGTAGATTTAAGCAATGCCAAATCATCATGGTTTGAGCTAATAAATATCTCCTTTTTAAATCAATCTCTCAAAGATGACTACAAAGAACTGTTAGAAAAACGTATTGATATCCTAAAGCTATAAAATTATATCAGATCAGGTATTTTGGGTTTTATTTCCCAATACAAAAAGTAAAGTTGTTTTATATGTATCTGATAATAAACAAATAAAATATACTTTGTGCAAAACGGGGGACAAAATAGGGACAGTTTCTTATACTAACCCTGTTTTGATATACTAAATTTGAATATTTTAAAAAATTGTAGCAAGCGGATATTTAAAAGCTATCAATAAGAAGTGTTATTTAACCTG
>JAUXED010000055.1 GCA_030618105.1 Bacteroidota bacterium
CCTCCCCACAGACCTCTCGATAATAAAGGTACGGATCCTTGAAGGTCATCCCCTTCAACCGTGAAAATGATAGGCCGGTCGGATGTACCCTTCGCTATAATTTTACCACCTCTGGCTACTATAAGAGCACTGGCATTTTCTTTCTGGCCTGTTGTAGCATGAATAATTGTTCCCGGCTCAATAGTTAGTATCTGCCCATCATTAACGAATACAAAACCGTCAAGGAGATACTCGCGGTCACTAGTCCAGGTTGTAGTACCTGTACCAATCCCGTTGTCTGTGATATGAATCTGAGCATCGAACGGGACATCACTCTTCCTGCAACCCTGACTGCAAGTTGCCAGCATCAGAAAAATAACCTTTAGATAATTCAGACGGTGAATATTCTGCATGGTTTATTCGAGAATAAATTCAAGATTCAAGTATATTAAAGAGTGATTTTCAATATTTTGTGGGAACGGATACCAATCATGATAATTCAGGGCAAATTTTACATAGCGTATAGGTTGGTACTGCACCCCTGCAATTAAGGCACTTCCATCCTTGTCAAAATTCCAGCCGAATTCCTCGTATTCATACTTTTTAGATAAAAGGCGATCAAAACGTCCAAAAATTTCCCATTTATCTGAAATATTGTATGAACCATAAACAGAATATCCCCAAATATTATGGTCCTGGATAAAACTAATATTGGTCTTGTAATTATATTCCAAACCAATAGTAAGATCATTCTTCTTTATGCCTATAAAAGAGGCTATGCTTTGTTGTACTGCTTCATTCACCATGATATCATAATAGATCCTGGCAATAAGAAAATCTGATGGATAAAAGCTGGCACCAAAACCTGACTTGAAAGTATTGTCAATCTGAAGTTGGTTATAACCCTCGCCATTCATTAAGGTTACATCAGCAGTAAGCCATGGTGTAAACCGGTATTCAATGCTGGTACCAATATCAGCGGATGCACCAAACCTGTGTTCATCCTGAAATGATTTGTAAATGTATCGATGATTCCAGTATTTTTCCTGAATTTTAAACTGTTTCAGGCTAATTATGCCAAAGTTCCATATAAGTTTGTCATTCCTGTATTCAAGTGCTGCATTCTTAAAAAAAGCATACCTTTTTAACTTTGAATAAGGTGATTCGTCATCGGGGCTGCCGATATCCAGTTTTACTTCTGCGCTAAAATGTTTATCCATAAAAAACACATAACCGAGATAGGCCCTTGTTACTTCAAATGCAGATTCATAATCCTGGTATGTAAATTCTTTATGGAAATTGGTGTATACTTTTGCCATGCCATGTCCTGATGGATATAGATTTTCCTTCTCCTGAGTAAAGGACAGGGATTCCGACAGAAAAAGAAACACCAAAAAAAAAGAAATATACGTTTTTGTCATTGTTATATAATTCCAATTAGACTTGTTACCCGGAATCTTGTAAAACAATGGCAAAGATTTAACAATAAATTCATACACATTTTAAATTCAGGTAATATGGTTTGGGTTACTTAGCACTATAAATCAGAAAAAATGACTATTATGAAAAAGATCTTTACTATTCTTTTACTTGGAATTATAATTACGGGATTTAACGTATATGCAACCGGCGATAAAGATAAGAAAGATAAAGATAAAAAAGATAATACATCCATAGCATCTGCGAGTGTACAGATTCATGGACAGGTATTTGATGCAATTACAGGGGAAGCACTGGTTGGCGTTGCTGTAAAGCTGGAAGAAACCAGGAAAACGGTTTACACTGATTTTGAAGGGAAATTCCGGTTTAATAGCGTAAAACCCGGTAATTATAAACTATACTTAGAGCTGATCTCTTATCGCAAGGAAATTGAAAATATCAAAATGGAATTCAATAATAAACAGAGTATAAAAATTCAACTAATAAAAATATAGTTAAGTGAAGAAGTGTCTAAAGTTATAAGTGCCTAAAATGCCTAAAGTTAAAAGTGCCTAAAATGATTAAAATTGAAGAGTCGTGAATCGTGAATTTCCTCATTACCTCATCTCCTCATCAAAATTCTTCTCCTTAAACCTTAAACATCTTAAAACCTTAAACTCTTCACTCTTCCTTACTCACCTTACTAAACCTACTTACCTTACTCAACTTTAGAATACCTTCCTGGCAATTTCTTTCCCCTTTTCATTATAAATGATCCATGTTCCGTGTTTTTTGCCATTATCATATGTCATATCGTAGCGAAGTGTTCTATTTTCATCCCAAACGTACCATTTACCATGTTTCTTGCTTTCAAAATAGTTTGCTTCAGCGATTTTAGCTCCTTGTTCATTCCAGGTAATCCAGGTTCCGTCCATTTGACTCATTTTATAGCAACGTACTTCATTCGTTGAACCATCTTCAAAGAACAAGGTAGTTATTCCGTCCAACTGACCACGGGTAATATTCAGGGCAATTTTAACCTTTCCGCCGGAATAGAATTCTTTGTATTCACCTGAGTATAATTTGTTATTTTTTGTCAGGTACAATCCGTCAACCATGGTCAGATTTTGCCCTGAAAGTCCGTATGCTGTCAGGAATAAGATAAAGAATGTTACTGATATTTTCATCTGTTTTATCATAACGGTACTCTTTTTCATGGTAAATCTAAAAATAATATTAATAATATCAATAGTAACTATTCAGTGTCTTCGCTTCGACTGCGCTCAGCATAAAAAGTTTGTAATGTCCGCCCGGCTGAGTCATTCGGACGGGCATAAAATGGCTAATCTCATTATACTTTGCATTATTAAGTCGACTGCCGATTATTATTTTATTAGGTACTTTAATTTTATCTTAATGGTTCTTCCCTGGGTATACAAAGCATGGATGTATTCATCGTTCAAGTAAGAATAGATTTTTTTATGGGTCGAATTCAAAATATTTCCAATACTCAGCTTAAGAACAAAGTGATCGTTCAGGGTTTTGGAAATGTTGTAGTTCAGATTGGCAAATGGTTGTTCCATGATGTTAGGCGTTCCGCCATTTCCCGCTATGGCAATTTTTTCACCGCTGATATTGAATCCCAGGTTCGAATTGATTTTGACTTTACTGTTCTGGTATTTTAAAGCTACATTCAGTATATAGGGGGATTGACCAAACATTTTCCTGTAATCGGGATGATCAGGATTTACTGCATGTATTTCCTCCAGTTCCTGTGGATTGATATCAACTTTTGAATAGATGTATGAAAAATTTCCGCTGAAGCTGAAGTCTTTGAAAAAATCAACAAAACCGAGACTTTTATTGACAAGCAATTCGATTCCATACACTGTTGCTTTTTCCACATTTTGCCAGATAACATTATCATTTCCAAAACGGAAAACCTGTTCAATAGGATTTTCGAATTTCTTGTAAAATCCACTAACAGCAAGTATTTCACCGCTTTTCGGAAAGAATTCCCAACGGAGATCGAAATTATTAATTCTTGTTCGCGTTAGTTCAGGATTACCATTGAATATAAATCCGCCCAGGTAATCAAAAGAGGCAAATGGAGCCAGCTCACGGTAACTGGGATAGGCAAGTGTTCTGGTAATTGCTGCCTTCAGGTTCATGTTTTTTGTTAAATTGTATGAAAGGTTCAGGGCCGGGAGAATATCGAGATTATCCAGTTCACCTGTGGGTTTATCAGGATGTTCACTTGTTACATAAATATCATTTTTTTCCAGGCGGGCTCCCACAATTACTCTTAATTTATCAGAAACCTGCAAATCTCCCATGGCATAAGTGGCCCACAGGGTCTGTTCGGCCTCGTAGTTATTACTGCGTTGATAGAGATCCATAACATACAATCCGTAAACTCCATCGATTTCCGGATCAACACCAATATTTTCATTGCTTAAGTATCTTGCTATATCTCCCTTATATGCATTGAATGAACGGTTCTCGTCTTTAAAATCAAACCTGAATTCATTGAAGTCACGCTTCTTGAAAACAATTGAGCCGCCAAGTTTTACCTTTGAATTTCTTCCTGCCAGTCTGAATGGTAATTCTGCATCTATCTTATTATCCCAGTTAATTTCGTTCATGTCACGATAATAGCGGGTAGGATAATCCTGGCCATAGGAAAGGATTTTGGGTAATGTTAAGTCTCCGTTAAGGTCTCTATCCAATGCGTTCTGGAAGAATCTCAGGTCTGGTTCATTTTGGATAGAACGAGTAAAGGAGGTTACCCAGTTAATCTTAAGTTTTCCCAGTTTATCGAAGTAATCTTCACCTTTCAACTGATATGAATTGAAGGATCTTTCAAGGAATTGCATAACCCTGTTTTGGAAGACCAATTCATGATAGTAGTTTTGTCCTTCCTGATAACGGCCTGAGGATTTTCCGCTTTGATTCCTGATAAGCGTTATCCCTACTTTATGGTTGTGGCTTAGTTTATAACTGGCACTGAGGATTCCACCTGCTAATACATTAACGGATCCTCTTCTATCACTAAAAAGGATCTCTTTTTCAAGTGCTTTAGAGCCAGCTTGATCGAGATCATAGTGACCGGTAATCCCATTTGAATAATAATTAAAGGAACGGTTGTAGGTAAGACTGGCAATAAATCCAAATTGCTTACCAAATAGTTCAAGTTGGTTGCCGATTGAAATGGAGTGACTGTGATCCATGAATGAAGGGATTTCCATAAGTTGAAAATTCTTGTTAAATGAAGTGGTAACCTGATCGAGTTTCTCATTGTTGATAAAGAGACCGGCAGGGAAATTCCTGTTCCTGGCAATTTTTGGGATTTTACGGGTACCGTCATCCACTCCAAGCCAATCAAGACTTCCACCTTCATACAGAAGAAAGTTGTCGTTCATGCTTGACTGTGTGTTATAGCCCAGGGAGTTGGAAACCTGGAAAGTGAATTTAGCAGGGAAGTCTTTGGTGATCACATTCACATATCCGCCGGTAAAGCTACCGGGAAGTTCAGGAGAAAAAGTTTTGTAAATGATTATATTCTCGATCAGATTGGCAGGAAAAAGGTCCATCTGTACGGTATTGCGGTTTGGATCCAGTCCGGGGATATCAGCTCCGTTAAGAGCCGTTTTACTGTAACGGTCTCCCAATCCCCTGACATATACATATTTCCCGTTTTCGACAGTAACGCCTGTTACACGTTTCAGGGCACTTGCCGCATCGCTGTCATCAAGCAGGGTAAATTGCTGTGAGGATATACCATCGAGTACGCTGGCCGATTTCCGTTGTAATACTATAAGGGCTGCCTCGGTACGCTGACGTGCTCGTGATACTACCATTACTGTTTCAAGATTTACTGTGCTCTCGTCGAGATTGAAATTCAGTATCGATACTTCGTCCTCTTTAATATCTACATCTTTAACAGTAACTGATTCGAAAGAAATGAATGAACAGGTAATACTGCAGGTGCCAGGTTCCATCCCGGTTAGATTGTAATTTCCGTCAAAATCGGTGGTAGTTCCCTGGAATGTCCCGGTTACCATTATGGTGGCGCCTATAAGTGTCTCACCGGTTTTATTATCAATAATTTTTCCACGAAGTATGCCAGTTTGTGCATGGCTTATAATGCTTCCAATAACCAATAGCAAGAATAGTGTAAGTTTGTTCATATTGATCTTCTCAATTTTCATCATCATTTTTCCCAATTATATTGAACAAAAACGAAGGCTGATGATGCATATACATTACCAGCCTCCTGATTGAATATATATAGAGATTGAATATTATAGCAAACCTGCTTTTTTAGCTGCATCATACAGGGTCCATCCTTCAGTCCAATTAACACCATTAGGATCGAAAGCACCCTTAAATGTAACATTGTCAGACCAGGCAGGATAAGTTTTCAAGGCACCAAAGTCAACATTAATTCCAGGCACCGTGTTGTTTCTATCAATCGCAGGATCAACATCATACTGGTTGGTTAATCCGGGCACATAGGTATTGTACAGGTAATCATTAACCGTGACTGAATCATTTGCTGTATAATTCCCTTTCAGGGCAATGTAATAGATGTCATTAGCTGTGTTACCGGCAGTGATATTGTAGAACATGTTGAAATCCACATCCAGGTCACCGTCTAAAAGCCGGTCGTAGGTGGTTTCAGTTTTATCTGCATTAAATTCGATCTCGATTCCTTTTTTCTGGTTGACGAAGATGGAATTATACCAGAATCCACCGGCATTTCTTCGCATTTTCAAGACGGCCGAACCATTATCACCTGCCCCAATGAGGGTTGCATTATAAATTTCAGGTGTTGCATAGGGAGTGCCATCCTCGGGATTATCTGCTCCGTCAAGTTCTCCGAGTTCATCCCCTTCAGCGGGATCCTGGATAGCGCACCAGAATTGACCTTTACCACGGAATCCGGTATCATAATCATAGGAATCATCTTTGTTATAGGCAGATAGCAGATATTTATAGGTAGCATCACCACCCCAGAACTCGAACCCATCGTCAAGATTACCAAATACTTCTATGTATTCAATGGTTGTTCCGTTTCCAACTCCGCCAAGGGAAACTCCGTTGATCTCATTATCGGCACCGATCAGAGATCCTCCATGTCGAATGGAAATATAACGCAGAATGCCGGAATTGTCTGAGTCATTGCTGCCTCCAAACAAACCGCGGGTTTCAGAAAGAGGAATGCCTTCCATCTGTTGTTCTGCAGGAACGGTATTCAATAGGGCGTTACCCAGTATTAATAAACCGCCCCACTGTGCGCTAAGTGTAGGATCAAGTTCGGTTTGATTTACAAGTTCATTATTTTTCCATCTTAAAGGGTCGTTAGTGGAAGTAAAAATAATAGGTTTATCTTTGGTACCATCGGCAATGATCTTGCCACCACGGGCAACCACTAAAGCACTGGCGTTTTCTGCTTGTCCGGGTTTGCCTTTAATGATAGTTCCGGCTTCAATAGTAAGGGTTTGTCCATTATTAACATAAACAAAACCATCAAGAATATATATGGTATCTTTAGTCCAGGTAACAGTTCCTGTACCGGCAGAATTCATATCCGTAATTGTTTTAGTTATAATAGGATCTTCTGCTACTGTTATGGTGTAATTTTGTTCAACGATTTCATTAGCCTGGTCAGTTAATTTGAAGTTGAACACAATATTGTCTCCTTCATTAAAAGAACTCTCTACGATATATGAGAAATCATTTAGCGAATTGTTTTCATCGCCTGAATAGGTATCCGAGGTAAAAACAGTTTCATTCTTTGTTACATCAAGTGATTTCAATCCGGCTTCAGCATAAAGATTTACTACGAATGCAACTTCAACTCCTTTTTGCTGTTCACTTGAATTTTGATTAGGAATAAAAGTAATTTCAGGATCTTTATATGTTGACTCCTCTTTTTCACATCCAATAAATGCTGCTATAAGTCCTGCGATAGCTATGAAATACAGGTAATTTTTTTTCACAATTCTTAATTTTTTTTCCATCATTTTAATTTTTTATTTTGTTTAAAAATTCAACTGCTTTTATATATTGCATCGAAATAAATCAATTAAGATTATTTGCGGATTAAGAGCAGTTTAAGGTTTTGTTAATTTCCTGCCTTTTTTCAGGAACTTTTCATATTTATTTAATACTGGTTAAAGATTTTATCATATATTTAATGACCCTTATTTATTAAGTTTCTTAATATGGAAGAGAATAAAAAGAATAAAATTTTAATAGTTGATGATGAACTTGATATACTTGAATTTGTCTCCTATAACCTGAGAAATGAAGGGTTTGTGGTTGATGTTGCCAATAATGGTGTTGAAGGTATTTCCAAAGCTAAAGATTCTATTCCTGACCTTGTTCTTCTTGATGTAATGATGCCAAGGATGGATGGGATGGAAACCTGTGAAGAGCTGCGAAAGATCGGGAAACTGGATAATACAATTATTGTGTTTTTAACTGCCCGGGGTGAAGATTATTCGCAAATCGCCGGATTTGAAGCCGGTGGAGATGATTATATAGTTAAACCTATTAAGCCTAAAGTGCTGATATCGAGAATTAAGGCATTGATAAGGAGGAGGGATCGGACAAATAATAGTTCTGATAAACAAGAGAGCATGATAATTGAACAAGATGATATAATTCTGGATCGTGAAAAATATATCGTGCTAAAAAAAGGAAAAAAATTATCCCTTCCTAAAAAGGAATTTGAATTATTGACTTTACTTATCTCAAGTCCTGAAAGGGTCTTTTCCCGTAATGAAATTTTTAGTAAAATATGGGGCGATGATGTTATAGTAGGTGACAGAACAATTGATGTGCATATTCGGAAATTACGAGAGAAAGTAGGAGAGAAACATATTCAAACAGTTAAAGGAGTTGGGTATAAGTATGTTAGTGGGTAAGTTGAGTAAGTTGAGTGGGTAAGTAGGAAGAGTGAAGAAGAGTTTGAGGTTTGAAGATTATTTGTAGAGACAAAGCATGCTTTGTCTTAGTAACCAGTAACCAGTAACCAGTAACCAGTAACCAGTAACCAGTAACCAGTAACCAGTTTAACCTACCTGCTATTATTCAAATTGTGAATCACAAAATCCCTCTGAGCTTTAATAATATTTACTGTATTAAGCATAAGGCTTTTTGTTTCCGATAAAGTATTGAAGTATAACAGACTGTTTTTTGTCCCTGCTTCTTCACGTTTGATCATTTTTACCTGTTTCTTTTGTAATTTGTCAAGTCGTTCAAGTATTGATTGCTGCTTTTCAATAATCTCCTTCAAATCTTCAAACTTATCTTTCTTAACAGTATTCAGAACCAGATTATAAAAATTTGAAATTTCTTCATTCAGATTATTTAAATAATTCCTTTGAACAGTTCTCAGTGGAGGGTGATTATTGTCAATGTGGTTAAAAATAGGATCAGTCAGATAGGTAAGACAGTGAGCCGCTTCTCTGAGATAATCCAGTACCTGGACGTAAAACGGACCTGTATCCGATGAGTTTTCGTCAAGGAGTTTGATAGTGGAAAATACGTTGTCCTTATGATCCTTAACATCTTTATTAATTTCCTTAATATCTTTCAAATTATGCTTAAGCAATTTCCTGTCTTCATTCAACAACCCTGTAATACTCAGATAATAGAGCTTGGAAACTGATATGAGGGTTGATGTTACGTTCTGTCTTGAGATTTCAAGCACATTCTCCCTGTCAAGTACCTTGGTTTTTTTCCTCTCTTCTTTTTCCTTTTCTTCTACTTTTACTTTTTTATTGTGAAAAACATGGGTCCGGATAACAAGAAAAACAGCAAAAGCGATCAGGATCAGAATGCCTGTTAAACCTGTCCAGTGAATAATAAGTGCTATACAGAATGCACCTGTAAATGCGCTAAATGCAGTGAAAAACCAGCCGGATATTACTGTAATAACACCGGATATCCGGTAAACGGCACTTTCCCTGCCCCAGGCACCATCAGCAAGGGAGGTTCCCATAGCCACCATAAATGTTACATAAGTTGTGGATAAAGGTAACTTAAGTGATGTACCAAAAGCAATTAGTATACTTGCTACCACCAGGTTAACAGAGGCCCTGACCAGATCAAACGAGATAGATTCTTCACTTTTAAGTTTATTATATGAAGTCCGGTCAAACCTCTTTCTTACCGCAATTTGAAAACGGACAGGAAAAATCTTATTGACGGATTTACTAAAAGATAATGTACTCCTGACAATTGCACGCGCGAAAAGTGATGATTCAAATCTTTCAGTGCCCTCACCTTGACGGCCAAGATCAATCTCAGTCTTTGTAACCGACCGTGCTTTCTTTGAAAACCATAACGTAACAGCCATAATAATCCCTGCTATTAACAGAAAAGAAGTTGGAGTTTTTACTGTAGCCGTCAATGAATCCATTAAGAAAGTGGCAGGATCGGCACCACTGGCAGCAGTAAAGGTTTTAAACGACTCAAAACCAGCAAGAGGGACACCAATAAAATTAACCAGATCGTTCCCGGCAAATGCCATGGCTAAGGAAAATGTTCCTACCAGAACAATAAATTTTAAAACATTGATCTTGAATAACCATAGTAATAATTGAAGCAATATTGTCCATCCGATAAAACTTGACAGAAGAATGGAGAAGGAATTAGCTTTTATCCAAATCATTTGCTCCTGAGAAATAAACGAAGAACCTTTTGCTCCTTTTATAAGCATAAAAAAAGTTATTGCTGTAATAGCCAGTCCGCCCCATACAGAACCGAAATACTTCAAGTATTTTTTATATTCAAAAGAGAACACAACTCTTACCAGATATTGAATAAGGGCACCGAAGGAAAATGCAATAATCACTGATAATAAAATACCGAAAATTATTGCAAGTGCTTTTCCTGAATTGATATATGTATTAAGATCTCCGCCTTCGGGTGAGTTGGTTATTTTTATAATAGCCATTCCAACAGAGGCACCTAAAAGCTCAAAGACTATGGAAACGGTTGTTGAAGTGGGTAACCCAAAAGTATTGAACAGATCAAGAAGAATAATGTCGGTCAGCATAACCGCAATAAAAATGATCATAATTTCTTTAAAGTAAAATTGATCAGGATGCATAATACCTTTCCGGGCAATTTCCATCATTCCGCTGGAGAAGGTTGTTCCGACAAGAATACCTAATGCTGCAATAATCATAATTACCCTGAAAGAAGCAACTTTTGAACCGAAAGCAGAATTCAGGAAGTTAACTGCATCGTTGCTGACACCCACCACCAGATCGGAAATTGCTAATACAAAAAGAATAACAACAATAAAAAGGTAGTAAGATTCCATAGGTGTTTTGCTTTTAGATATTATAAATATGGTTCTCTAACGATAATGCATTTTATTTTGGAACACTGGAATATTGGAATGTTGGAATACTGTGTGGAATCTAGCATCCAATCATTCCATTGCCCATTATTCCATCTTTTTTTCTATCTTCCCATTATTCCATTATTCCATTATTCCATTTTTCCACTCTTCGCAAATGTAACTCTCATAATAATAGAATAGTAACTGCGTATGTTAATTTAATGTTAAGTTTTTATTTAATAGTCTGAACAAGAAGTAATACTAAGTTTCCGGGAGCAAGAGGATTTATTTTAGTGAACAATTGCTACAGATTTTGGAAGTTGAGGGTGATAAATTACCTTTGGTTCAATTTTGAAAATTTTAAAGTTTTATGCATAAATTATTATTAATACCAATCATTATTCTGGTTACGGTTTCTTTTAGCTGCAACAAAAAAGCTCAAATTGAACGGGGTGTAATGGCAGATCATGGTATGGTGGTATCTGCTCATCCTGAAGCATCGGAGATTGGAAAACAGATTTTAATGAAAGGTGGTAATGCTGTTGATGCTGCTGTTTCTGTGCAATTTGCACTGGCTGTCTCATATCCTGCAGCCGGTAATATTGGTGGTGGTGGCTTTATGGTAGTGAGATTTGCAGACGGTAAATCGGTTTCTCTGGACTTCCGTGAGAAAGCACCACTTACAAGTCATCATGATATGTATCTGGATGAGAAAGGAAATGTTGTTCCGGGATTGAGTACTTACAGCCACCTGGCCTCGGGTGTACCGGGAACTGTTGATGGAATGATAAAAATGCATGATAAATATGGAGTGCTCTCTTTTAAGGAAGTTATACAACCTGCAATTAACCTTGCTGCCAAAGGATTTCCGATTACTGCAAACCAGGCAAAAAGCTTTAATGGTCTGAAGAAACAATTTCTTGAATATAACAACCATCAACCGGCTTTTGTTAAAAATGAACCCTGGAGAAAAGGGGATACCTTTATCCAGCCGGCGCTTGCTCGTACTCTTGAATTAATCAGAGATAACGGCAGAAAAGGGTTCTATGGCGGTGAAACTGCCAATAGAATTGTTGAAGAGATGAAACGTGGAGGAGGTCTTATTACTCATTATGATCTCGAAATGTATAATTCAATATGGCGTAAACCGGTTATTAGCGATTTTATGAACTATAAAATTATTTCAATGGGGCCACCCTCAAGCGGAGGTATTGCATTGATACAACTGCTCGGATCTGTGGAAAATCATCCTTTATACCAATGGGGGTGGGGTTCAGCTGAATATATACATTTACTAACTGAAGCAGAAAGATGGGTTTATGCCGACAGAGCTAAATTTCTTGGCGATGCTGACTTTTATAACGTGCCGCTTTCCGGACTCATTGATAAATCTTATATCGAAAAACAAATGAGTCTTGTTTTACCAGGTAAAGCCCGGATATCATCAGAAGTAAACCATGGAATTCCTGCCGGATACGAGAGCGAAGAAACTACCCATTTTTCAGTTGTTGATGAAATGGGTAATGCAGTGGCTGCAACAACTACACTTAATCGGGGATATGGTTCAAAAATTGTTGTAAAAGGAGCCGGATTTCTATTAAACAATGAGATGGATGATTTTAGTTCCAAACCGGGTGTGCCGAATTCATATGGTCTTATTGGTGGTGAAGCAAATTCTATTCAACCCGGGAAACGAATGTTGAGTTCCATGACTCCCTCGATCATTGAAAAAGAGGGTGAATTATTTATGGTTGTTGGTTCACCCGGTGGTTCGACAATTATTACAAGTGTCTTTCAAACAATTCTGAATATAACTATATTTAATATGGGAATGCAGGAGGCTGTTTGTGCAAAAAGGTTTCATCATCAATGGCTTCCCGATCAAATTTATTATGAAAAAGAAACCCTGGATAGTCTTGTTGCAGATAAACTGAAGAATATAGGTCATAATCTAAAACTTAGAGGTCCGATTGGTCGCGTTGATGCTATTCTTGTTCTTCCCGACGGAACACTTGAAGGAGGAGCCGATCCAAGAGGCGATGATACCGCCGTTGGGTATTAAATGAATAAAAACTTGAGATAAAAACAACATTTCCCATCAAATTTGCGTATATTATCATAAACTGTATTATAGAAAATTGCTAATTTTTTTTTATATAATTTTATTTTAATACATTTATAATTAAATTTGAGCGGGATTCTTTGAGTTGAGGGGCAGAAGGATGAATATTCTGAAGCTTTATGAAAAACGAAAAAATTTAACTTTCTGAAATATGAAAAAATCTCTTATCCTACTCATTATCATCCTTATTGTGATCCTGTTTTTCCCGGTTTTGAATATTGTGAAGTGGGGAGTGCAACCAAAACGACATCTTGATGTGCTTATTCTGGATAAAACAGTACCAACTTTTGACAGGTTTAATCATAAATCATTTCACTGGATTCTTACTCATAATAAGTATGTTAAAGGAAATAACAGGTTGTATTCTTATAGGAAAGACTACTTTGGTTTTGTTCCATTACGTCCTTTAAGGGAGAAAAAATGGGATACTCGAAGAATCCGGCTTGCTGAAATAATTGAACTAGCCGATTCATTAGATGCTCTTTACTATGCAGATACATATGGGGTGTATTTTAATGACTGGTATCATGGAATTAATCGCAGTAACCGTTCCAGGCTGATTTATGGAGGATTAAACAATAGTGATTATCTTTTGCTGAAGGAAATGAAAGACAGGGATAAATTGATAATAGCTGAATATAATATCCTTTCTTATCCAACTGCTCCGCTTGAAAGAAACAAAACGGAAAATGTTTTTGATATTCACTGGACTGGCTGGTCAGGAAAATGTTATAAGGATCTTGATCCGGTAACAAATCCTGATATTCCTAAATGGATTATAAAACTTTACGAGAAACAATATCTTGAAACCTGGCCCTATACAAATTCAGGAATTATCCTGATTAAAAATGATAATAAAGTCGTAGTGCTTGAAAATGAAACACATCTTGATTTTGATGTGCCATTTATTTATTCAGATAAAACAGCGCAGGAAGCTTACGATTTACCTTATAAGGTGAATTATCCATTTTGGTTCAATATTATCGAGTCAGGCGAAAATATTGTTCTTTCTGAGTTTAAAATTCATGCAAATTATGTTGGAGATTCACTATTGGAAGCTAACCTGATTCCTGAAGTCTTCCCCGCAGTGATCATGCAACCGGAAAAGAACCATTATTTTTATTTCTCAGGCGATTTTGCTAATAATGTTGTTAACTATTCCACTGCCTATTTCAATGATATCGAAAAGGTTGATAAATACCTTTACAATAATGAACTCTCGGATAAAAGGAAGTTTTATTGGAAATATTACAAGCCTCTGGTTACCAATATTCTTGATGATTATTACCTCGAATTGAAAGAAGAATAAAAATATTTATGATACATTGTAACCTATCCTTACCGGGATGGGTTTTTTTTTTCATTTATTCTTATTAAATGAGAATTATCAGTAAATTTTTTCTCCATTTGATGGGATGGCAATTGTTTGGACAAAAACCTGATCTGGAAAAATATATTATTGTTGTCGCACCTCATACAAGCAATTGGGATTTTTTCATAGGCGGGTTATACTTGAATACAAAGGGGATCAGGTCGAAAATTCTTATTAAAAAGGAAGCATTTTTCTTTCCGCTTGGTTGGATATTTAAAATTATTGGAGGGATCCCGGTTGACCGTTATAAAAGAAATTATATTTCGGAACAAATGGTAGATTTGTTCAGTCGATCGAAAAAAATGATTCTTATTATAACTCCGGAAGGAACACGAAAAAAAGTCAGTAATTGGAAAAAGGGTTTTCACCGTATTGCAAAACAAGCAAATATCCCTGTAATCCTCGCATTTATTGATTACGGCAGAAAAATCGTAGGAATTAACAAAGCTTTTGAGTTAACTGATGATATTGATGCCGATATGATAAGATTGAAGAATTATTATAAAAACATAATACCAAAATACACCGGTAAATTCTCAGAAAATCCGGCTGATTAATTTGAATTTTATGTAGCTAATTGGCCTCTCCTTTTCACATATTCTCCTTTTCTCCCCCTCATCACCTCATCACCACATCACCTCATCACCACATCACCTCATCACCTCATCACCTCATCCCCTCATCACCACATCACCACATCACCTCATCACCACATCACCTCATCACCACATCACCACATCACCTCATCACCACATCA
>JAUXED010000050.1 GCA_030618105.1 Bacteroidota bacterium
GGGTGAAACAGATCATGGATTTAGTGCATTGATGCCGGTGGAAAGTGGTCTTAGGATAAACGGAGATGCAAGGAGGATCCATCCAATTGAAGTACTGGGAAAACATTTTTTGGTAGCCGTAGTAAATAACGGAAATCTGCAAATATTCCAATATTAAAGTGATTGCTAAAATATCTGCAATTTCTAAAGTTATAACTTCTTCTCAACTTTAGTTCACTTTAAACTTTAGTCACTTTAAACTTCTTCTTCATTCATACTCTACAGGGACACCACAGATGATAACCAGGTCATGCTTCTCCGAAATATTACGGTATTGATGTTTTTCGTCAGGTAAGACAAGTGCAAAATCACCTTTTTCGATTGGTTGTTCTGTTCCTTTTTCATTAACCAGAACTCCTTCTCCTTCGATTATGTAATTCATATGTTCATAATTATGCCTGTGAAAAGGGGTATAACCTCCAGGTTCTACAGTAAAAACACGTAATGCATAAACCGGAGCCCCATCCTTAGCAGATAACGCAACTTGTTTTAAAGTTTTTTCTGCACCATCTCTCTTAACTTTTTGCTTTTCAAGCTGTTGTAAATGAACTATTTTCATTATAAAAATCATTTTCTCAGGGACGAACCCTTAACAACCAACTTTGTTTTAATAACCTTTGTTTCAACCGGATAATCGTTCGGCACCGTTTTAAGTCGCTTTATAAGCATTTTAACAGCTTCACGTCCTATATTATATCCAAATTGTTCTACCGAACTAAGACGTGGGTCAGTCAATTGTGCCAATTGACCGTTGGTAAAACCCACAATTGCAAGGTCTTCCGGTATTTTTATCCCATGTTCTTTGGCAATGATCATGGTTTCCGCCGCTGTCAGATCATTCACGGCGAAAATTCCATCAGGCGGATTAGCTAACGAAAAAAGGTCAGGAATAAGATCCCTCGCGTCAGCAATAGTATCGCATTCCAGAATTTGTTCTTCCCTGATTTTACGACCATTTTTACATATAGCATCGACAAAACCTCTTTTCCTTTCTTTTCCAATCTCAATATTGTCTGTTGTGGATAAATGATAAATATTCCGGCATCCCATCTTTATTAGATGTTCGGTAGCATTGAAAGCACCCCTGTAATCATCTACAACTACACGGTCTGTTTCCAGTTCTTTACATATTCTATCATAAAAAACAAGTGGAACGTCTGATTCCATTATTTTTCTGAAATGATCAAAGTTCTTTGTTCGCTTTGAAACAGAGGCAAGTATCCCCTCAACTCTGCTTGACAACAGAGTTTCTACATTTTTTATCTCCCGTTCATAAGTTTCAGTAGATTGGCAAAACATTACATTATATCCCGAACTATACGCGATATCTTCAATGCCACTTATCACTGAAGAAAAGAAATAATGAACGATCTCGGGAATTATAACCCCAATAATTTTGCTTTTCCGGCTTTTCAAACTTAACGCGATAGGATCAGGACAATAGTCCAGTTTCCTGGCAAGTTCTTTAACCTTCTTTTTTGTTTCAGGACTAATATCCGGGTGATCTTTTAGAGCCCTTGAAACAGTGGATGGAGAAATTTTCAGTTCCCTGGCAATATCTTTTATAGTAACCCTGCCCTGTGTCATAAATACAAAAGTAAATATCCACCCTCTAAGAAGGTGGCTTTGAATTGCACCCATAGGGCGCTTTATTAATATAATCAAGGAATGATGGAAAGATGGAATAGTGGAATGATGGGAAGAAAATGGATGACTATTATAAACATTCCAATATTCCAATATTCCAGTATTCCAGTATTCCAGTATTCCAGTATTCCAACAATTTATATCATGTTTAACAAAAAAAACATGACCACCATCAAAGAAGGTGGATTTCTAAGATTGATTAAAAAAACATTAATATTCCCTCTAAATTTAATCTTTTCTGATAAGAACCCCTAATTCTTACGATATAATATTCCCAATACAACAAATTGAAGCATCGGACTTTGAAAAAAGCATCTGTTTTTTTCCTGTCATTTACAAAATCCCCATTTCAAACGTTTGCGGTAACGATTGCGTTAATTGTTTGATTTTTAGTTGTTTATCTTTAATTTTTTTACTATATTTGAGAAAAAATAACTAAAGTTTAACCACAATTTGTTAATAAACTAAATCAAATTTCTATGAAACAATCAAGTTTATGGAGAAATCTGTTTTTTCCGTTCATTTTCCTGTTAATAACTTTTTCTCTCAACGCGCAGGAAGTAACGGTTACAGGTAAGGTCACGGATGTATCAACCGGCGGGGAATTGCCAGGTGCAACAGTCGTGATTAAAGGCACTTCAAGAGGAACTGCCACAAACCTTGATGGAGAATATCAGATCAATGTCACTTCCGGTGATGTACTGGTTTTTTCATATATAGGTTATCAGAGCAACGAAGTTGTTTTTTCAGGACAGTCCGTAATTAATGTTAGTCTTGAATCACAGGCTATTGGCGTAAAGGAGCTGGTAGTAATCGGTTACGGTACTGTAGCCAAAGAAGATGCTACCGGATCAGTTACAGCTATCAGCACTGACGAATTCAACAAAGGTGCTATAACATCGCCTCAGGAACTGGTTACAGGTAAAATTGCCGGTGTTCAGATCACAAATGGAGGTGGAGCACCGGGTATCGGATCAACCATCAGGATCAGAGGAGGGTCATCACTCTCAGCTAGTAACGATCCACTAATCGTAATTGATGGAATACCGGTTGACAATGATGGTATTTCAGGGATGAGAAACCCTTTGAACACTATTCATCCTAATGATATTGAAACTTTTACCGTTTTAAAAGATGCTTCTGCAACTGCAATTTTTGGATCCAGAGCATCCAACGGGGTGATAATTATTACAACGAAAAAAGGCAAAAAGAATCGCCCTTTTACTGTAAATTACGATGGTAACATGTCTGTTGGTACAAGATCCGGTGAGGTTGATATTTTAAGTGCTGATGAATACCGCACACTTTTGCAGGAACAGTTTGGCAGTAATCCAAATGCTACAAATCTGCTGGGCACTGCAAATACAAACTGGCAGGATGAAATTTTTCAGACCTCGATAAGTCATGACCATAACATAAGTGCAACAGGATCGGTAAAAGATCTCCCATTCCGTGCTTCTATCGGTTACTCCGATCAAAACGGTATTCTTATGACTTCAGGACTTAACAGGACAACCGGTTCATTAAACGTTAGTCCCAGTTTCCTGGATGATCATCTAAAGATTAACCTGAACGCTAAAGGAATGTATATCCAGAATGATTTTGCAGATTGGGGAGCTGTAGGTTCGGCAGTTGCTTTCGACCCAACACAACCGGTCATGGATGCAAGCAGTCCTTATGGAGGATATTTTACATGGACACAACCAAATGGTGATCCAATAACAATTGCAACTTCTAACCCGGTTGCTCTGTTAAATATGAGAGATAACAATTCAACTGTTATGAGAAGCCTGGGGAATATTCAGGTTGACTACAAATTCCACTTTCTCCCGGAATTGAAAGCTAATTTAAACCTTGGATATGATATTTCTGAAAGTGATGGATCTAATTTTGTTCCGGAAAATGCTTCATGGGCATACGATGCATTAACCGGAGGAGGTGAAGACAGGGTTTATACTCAAAGCAAGAAGAATCAGTTGTTAGATTTCTATTTTAACTATGTGAAAAACTTTGAATCCATCGATAGCAGGATTGATGCTACAGCCGGATATTCATGGCAACATTTCTGGAGACAAGGAACGACATATTCAACAAATGTTGCTCAAACAGAAATTAATGAGGACACCGATTATGAAACTGAAAGTTACCTGGTTTCCTTCTTCGGAAGATTAAATTATGTCTTAAAAGACCGTTACCTGCTTACTTTTACACTACGTCAGGATGGCTCTTCAAGGTTTTCGGAAGATACCAGATGGGGACTTTTCCCGTCGGCAGCATTTGCATGGAATATAAACAAAGAATCTTTCCTGCAAGACTTTGATCTGTTTTCAAATCTGAAATTACGATTGGGCTGGGGTATTACCGGTCAGCAAAACATTTCAAACAACGATTATCCATACCTTGCCAGGTACACCTATAGCGAGGATAATGCCCAATATCAATTTGGGAATGTTTTTGTTACTACTCTCAGACCTGAAGGATATGATGCAAATATCAAATGGGAAGAAACAACAACCTATAACATCGGATTAGATTATGGTTTATTAGAGAACAGAATATCAGGTGCTTTGGATTTATATTACCGGGAAACAAACGATCTGATTAACTTCATACCGGTTCCGGCAGGAACAAACCTTACAAACCAGATATTAACAAATGTTGGGGATCTGGTAAATCAGGGAGTTGAATTTTCAATTAATGCCAAAGCAATTTCAACTACAGATATGGTATGGGAAATCGGTTTTAACGCTTCCTATAATGAGAACGAGATTGTTAAGCTTACTGCAACTGATGATCCCACTTACCTCGGAGTATTCACCGGTGGCATATCCGGAGGAGTAGGAAATAATATTCAAATTCATAGTGTCGGATATCCGGCATCTTCATTTTATGTATATCAACAGGTATATGACGAAGATGGAAACCCGGTTGAAGGATTATATGTTGATCTTAACAATGACGACCAGTCAACGGTTGACGACAGATACCGTTATAAGAAGGCTGCACCCGATGTTTTTATGGGATTCTCTTCACTTTTTAGCTATAAAAACTTCGATTTTAGTTTTGCAGGCAGGATAAACCTGGGCAATTATGTATATAATAACGTGTATTCAAATAACGGAACTTACAGCGGAATGTATAATTCAGTTGGTTATTTAAATAATGTTACTTCAAGCGTACTTGACTCGAAATTTAGTAATCCAAAATACTTTTCCGATTACTATATGGAAAACGGCTCGTTCCTGCGAATGGATAATATGACTTTTGGATATAACCTTCCTGAAATAATTCAGGGTGTTTCAAATTTAAGGCTATATGCAACTGTTCAGAATCTGTTTTTAATTACGAAATATAAAGGCTTGGATCCTGAGGTAAGTAATGGTATTGACAACAATATTTACCCCCGGCCAAGAAATTTCCTTTTTGGAGTAAGTGTTGAATTTTAAAACTACAAAAATATGAAAGCTAAAAAATTAAGAATTTATATTGTTACAGTATTTGCCGCATTCTTTGCATTTGCTTCCTGTACAAAAGATCTGGATACCGTTCCACTGGATGATGATATCGTAACTTCAGCCTCCGTGTACGATAATCCGGCATCTTACAGGCAGGTTCTGGCTAAGTTATATGCAGGTCTTTCTGTAAGCGGACAACAAGGACCCCATGGAAACAACGACCTTAGTGGTCTTGATGAAGGGTTCGGCCAATATCTAAGGGCTCTCTGGTATGCCCAGGAAATACCTACTGATGAGGCAATAATTGCTTGGAATGATGGTAATTTAAGAGACTTTCACGAGCAAGACTGGTCTTCTTCCAACGAATTCATTACAAACTTGTATTACCGGATATTTTATCAGATATCATTATGTAATGAATTTATCAGGGAATCTTCTGATGCTAAACTTGATGAAAGAGGAATTAGTGGAGCTAACAAAACAGAGATTCAAACATTCAGGGTTGAGGCACGGTTTTTACGGGCATTAAGCTATTGGCATGCTCTGGATATGTTCGGTAGTGTGCCATTTGTTACCGAAGAGGATAAGGTGGGATGTTTCTTCCCTGAACAAATAAGCAGAGCAGACCTGTTTAGTTACATAGAATCTGAATTGATCGACATTGAAGACGATTTGGTGGCAGCAAAAGCAAATGAATACGCCAGAGCTGATCAGGCTGCTGTATGGATGCTTCTTGGAAAACTATATTTGAATGCTGAAGTTTACATAAACACTGCTAAATATACCGAGTGTATCACATATTGTAATAAGGTTACTTCTGCCGGATACGAACTGGAAGCAACATATGACAACCTGTTCCTGGCTGATAACCATAATGCCAAAGGAGTGATCTTTCCGGTAACTTTTGACGGTATACACACCAGAACATGGGGAGGAACAACCTTTATTATCCATGCCGCAGTTGGCGGGACAATGGATCCGGCTGAATTCGGTATTGACGGTGGCTGGGGCGGACTAAGAACAACCAAAGCCCTTGTAGGTAAATTCCTCAATGTTGACAATCTGAAAAGCGCACCGGCAAATATAAAAGGGATAGCTGACTACCCTGTAATATATGTACCCGGGGGACACCAGGACTGGGATCCTACAAACACGAACACAGTTCTTGCTTCTGTCAACAGCGATGGAAATTACGAAGGATATCTTTATTTCGCCGATGCAGATAACCAGTTTAAATATACCGATGGACCCGCCTGGGATGTTAATTACGGTGACACCGGCGCTGACGGGACACTGGAACAAAATGGTGATAATATAGTAGCTGGTGATGCCGGATACTATAAACTTAATGTTGACCTGAACGGACTAACCCATAGCTTTATGAAAACAGATTGGGGCGTGATCGGATCAGCCACTCCGGACGGATGGGATTCAGACCAGGATATGACCTACGATGTTGATAATGATGTCTGGTCACTTATCGTAGATCTTTCAGCAGGAGAAATCAAATTCAGGGCGAATGATGACTGGGGTCTTAACTATGGTGATACCGGTGCAGATGGGATATTATCCGAAGGTGGTGATAATATTGCCATTTCAGAACCCGGACAATATGAAATAAAACTGTACCTGGGGGCACCCGATTATACATATACGGTTGAAAAATTCAGTTCAGATGATCGCGGAATGTTCCATTCTGACGGACAATCACTCGAGATTGCTGATGTGTTTGAATTTACCGAGGGATATGCTGTAACTAAATTTAAAAATGTTACATCCGCCGGTGCAACAGGATCAGACCTGACTTTCCCTGATACCGATTTTCCACTCTTCCGTTTGGCTGATGCTTACCTGATGTATGCAGAAGCACACCTGAGAGGTGGCAGCGGTGGTGATGCTTCTACAGCTCTTGGTTATATCAATGCACTAAAAGAAAGAGCATATGGCGACCAGAATGGAAATATTACCTCTGGTGAATTTACTCTCGATTTTATCCTTGACGAAAGAGCTAGAGAATTGCTGTGGGAGGCTCACAGAAGAACCGACCTGGTACGATTTGGGAAATTCAGTAACACTGATTATTTATGGGCATGGAAAGGTGGCGTCGCTGAAGGAAAATCAGTCGATAGCAAATTTGATCTGTACCCAATACCTGCATCAGATATTGGAGCAAATCCTGAATTAACACAAAACCCCGGTTATTAAAATTAACTTATAAACACAGTTGATATGAAAAAGATAAATCTTATTTTATTAATTCTTGTTGGACTTTTTGCTGCTATTTCGTGCGAAAAGGATGAAACACGTGCAATCATAGGCACTTACACATCTCCGGCAATTACGGCTCCTTCAGGCGGTGGCGCTTACACGCTTACTGAAGCAACCGAGAACGACACGCTCGATACTTTTAGCTGGTCGTCTGCTGATTTTGGATTCCAGGCTGCAGTTTCATATACTTTGCAAATTGAATTTGCAGGTAACGATTTTGCAGAACCAATAGATTTAGGGAATACAAATAAATTAGAACTGAAAGTTGTTGTTGGTAGTCTCAATAACAAATTAGTTCTTGCAGGCGCTGTTGCCGGTATGGCAAATTCTATTGAAGCAAGGGTAAGAGCAACAATTAATGAAAATGTCGATACACTTTATTCAGCAGTATTGACATTCGATGTAACTCCTTTTGAGAAGGTAATAATTTATCCATCAGTTTATGTGCCTGGTAATTATCAGGCTGCAAGTGGATATACATCCGACTGGTCACCTGACGTTGCACCTCAATTATACTCATTAAAAGACAATGATAAATACGAGGGGTATGTTAATATGACCAATGGTTCAAATGAGTTCAAGTTTACCGACTTGCCTGATTGGACAATTAACTGGGGAGATACAGGCGCTGACGGCACCCTTGATTCAGATGGAGATAATATAATTTTAGCCGATGCGGGTTATTACAAGATGAATGTAGACCTCACCGCGCTTACCTATACCATAATGAACACTGATTGGGGCTTAATTGGTGATGCGACTCCAGGCGGATGGGATTCAGACCAGGATTTGACATACGATCCAGTCAATTATGTCTGGACTATCACTTTAGATTTAGTAGCCGGATCAATAAAGTTCAGGGCAAACGATGACTGGGCGCTGAATTATGGCGATGATGGACCTGATCTTAAATTGGATGCTGGAGGTGAAAATATAGTTATTGGCGAAGCCGGAAATTATACAATCACTTTAGACTTAAGTGATGCAATTTACAGGTATACTGTTGTGAAGAACTGATTATTATTATATTTTTTTAGGGTTAAAAAAGGTTGTCGCGTTTATGTGATAACCTTTTTTTTGCACCTTGCTAAATATTGAGTATCTTAACTATTATCTTACATATGCCATGAATATGTCTAAAACAATATTTGACAATGAAAATAATAAAAATAATTTACACGTTTTTAACTGTGTTAATTGCAGCCTCAATTTCTTTAATTGCACAAATTGACCATGTCGAACCTCCGTTCTGGTGGGCAGGAATGAAAAACCCCGGCCTTCAGATCCTTGTTCATGGCGAGAATATCTCTGAGAACAAAGTGGAACTATCATATGAAGGGGTAATGTTAAAATCTGTATCATCAGTTGAAAATCCCAATTATTTGTTTATCGATCTGGAATTGGCTCAAAACGTTCTTCCGGGGAAATTTGATGTTAAATTTATGAATGATGGGAAAGTAGTCCATTCTATCACATACGAACTTAAAGAGCGTGAACCGGGATCTGTCGGGCGCAAAGGATTTAATAACTCCGATGTTATGTACCTGATAATGCCAGACCGTTTTGCGAATGGTGATCCTTCAAATGATGAAGTTACCGGTATGAGAGAAGGTCTTAACCGTAAGAAACCCTTCGGCAGGCATGGAGGTGATATAAAAGGGATAATAAATAGTCTCGATTATTTAAACAGTACAGGATTCACTTCTATCTGGTTAAATCCTGTTCTGGAAAATGACCAGCCTGAATGGTCGTACCATGGTTATGCTGCTACTGATTTCTACAAAGTGGACAGGCGGTTTGGATCAAATGAAGATTACAGGGAACTTGGTAGAATTGCAAAAGAAAAAGGGATTAAATTGGTAATGGATATGATCTTTAACCATTGTGGTTCAGAACACTGGTGGATGAAAGATATGCCAACATCCGACTGGATCAATTATTATCCTGAATACGTAAATACAAATCATCGCAGAACCGTTAACCAGGATCCCCATGCTTCAGATATTGATTCAAGAATAATGACAAATGGCTGGTTTGTTCCGGCTATGCCCGATCTGAACCAGAGAAATCCCTTTTTGGCAACATATCTTATCCAGAACAGTATATGGTGGATCGAATATGTTGGTCTTGCCGGGATCAGGATGGACACATATCCCTATCCGGATAAATATATGATGGCAGAATGGAACAGGAGGGTTTTGGAAGAATATCCCCATTTTAATATTGTTGGCGAAGAGTGGAGCTTAAATCCTGCAATTGTTTCATATTGGCAAAAAGGACAAATTAATCGCGACGGATATGAACCAAACCTGCCCAGTCTTATGGATTTTCCGCTTCAGAGCGCACTTCAAAGAGGTCTGACTGAAAAGGAAAGCTGGGATAATGGACTGATCAGACTTTATGAAGTCCTTGTAAACGATTTTCTCTATCCCGATCCGGATAACCTGGTGGTTTTTCCTGACAATCACGATATGAGTCGCTTTTACATGCAGGTTGGAATGGATATCGATTTGTTTAAAACAGGTATTGTATATATTCTTACTACACGAGGTATTCCTCAGATCTTTTACGGTACTGAAATACTTATGAGCCATACAGAAAGCAATAGTCATGGTGATATCAGGAAAGATTTCCCGGGTGGGTGGGAAGGTGATGAAAAAAATGCATTTACCGGTAAAGGACTCTCGAAGAAAGAAATTAGAATTCAAAGCTTCTTCAGGAAACTGTTGAACTGGAGAAAAGAAAACCCTGTTATCCATACCGGGAAACTCACTCATTTTGTGCCCGAAAATGGTGTTTATGTTTATTTTAGATACAATGACAAGAAGAAAGTGATGATCATATTAAACAAAAACGATAAAAATCATCATTTAAAACTTGAGAGATTCAGTGAAATACTGGGTGACTGCACAAAAGGAAAAGATATACTAAGTGAAAAAGTTTATAATTTAAGTAATGAGATTGTTTTACCGTCTTTAACTCCCTTAATATTGGAATTACAGTGAACAAAACAGTTCCGTGGAACTTCAACTCTAAAAACATGAAAAAACCAGTTTTAATTACCCTTATGTCATTATTCGCCGGATTGTTTTTAAACGGTCAGGTTGTTGTTACCGACCCTGAATTACCAACTGCTGACAATCCGGTTACAATTTATTTTGACGCTACTAAAGGAACCGGTGGATTGGAAGATTATACCGGCGATGTATATGCACATACAGGTGTTATTACGCAAAACAGTACAAGTAATACCGATTGGAAATATGTTAAAACAAACTGGGGTGAAAACACTACTGATACAAAATTGACCAAAGTATCAGATAATTATTTCAAACTGGAGATCACCCCGGACATCCGGTCATACTATGATGTTCCGGATTCAGATACAATTACCCACATGGCATTTGTATTTCGCAGTGATTATCCCTATTCAGGAACTACCTATTACGAAGGAAAAGATGATGGCGGTACTGATATTATTGTTGAAGTATTTGAATTTGGGTTGAATGTCAATATTACTTCACCGTCCCAATCTTCCCTGGTCATCGATCTTAACGATACAATAGTAGTTAACGCCTCTGCCACTCTGGCCGATTCAATTTCCCTTTTTATAAATGGTGAATTTATTAAAACAAGCGAGGATTCCATCCTTTTAACCGACACTATAATTGCCGATAGCTATGGGGAAAACCGGGTGAAAGTGATTGCTTATGATCAACCTGATTTTGTTGCTGATTCATTTTTCTATTTTGTGAAGCCGATACCTGTTATTGAAGCGCTCCCGGCTGACCTTCAGGATGGGATCAATTATACGAGTGATACAACCGTTACCCTGGTGCTTTATGCACCATTTAAAAGCCATGTGTTTGTTATTGGTGATTTTACCAACTGGTTACCCGGAGAGAAAGGATATATGAAAATTACACCTGACAGTGAGAAATACTGGAAAGAAATCAAAGGACTTACACCCGGAAAAGAATACAGGTATCAATATTTAGTGGATAATGAACTTCTTATTGCCGATCCATATGCCGACAAAGTTCTTGATCCCTGGAACGATTCTTATATTTCTGATGAAACTTACCCTGATTTGATTGAATATCCGAAAGATACTACATCCGGTATTGTTTCTGTTCTTCAGACTGCCGGTGAAGACTACCAATGGCATGTTACAGATTTCGAGCCACCTGGCAAAACCGATCTGGTTATTTATGAACTTCTTATCCGGGATTTTACAGCATCTCATTCTTACCAATCTCTTACCGATACCCTAAACTATTTGAAAAACCTTGGTGTGAATGCTGTTGAGCTGATGCCGGTGAATGAATTTGAAGGAAATGAAAGCTGGGGTTACAATCCGTCATTTTATTTTGCCCCCGATAAATATTATGGTCCAAAAAATGATCTGAAAACATTTATTGATTCCTGCCACAGCAATGGGATTGCAGTAATTTTTGATATGGTACTTAATCATTCATACGGGCAATCGCCTCTTGTGCGATTATACTTTGATCCAAATGCCGGTTCATACGGACAACCAACCGCGGAGAATCCCTGGTATAACGAACAATCACCAAATCCCCTCTATTCATGGGGATACGATTTTGATCATGAAAGCCAGGCAACAAAAGATTTCGTTGACAGAGTAAATACTTACTGGCTTACTGAATACAACTTTGATGGTTTCCGTTTCGATTTCACTAAAGGCTTCACCAATACCCCTGGCGATGGAGGAGCTTACGATGCGTCAAGGATAACCATACTGAAACGAATGGCAGACCAAATCTGGAATATAAATCCCAATGCATATGTGATCCTGGAACACTTTGCTACCAACAGTGAGGAAAAAGAACTTGCCCAGTACGGTATGATAATTTGGGGAAACATAAGCCATGAATATGGCAAAGCGGCCATGGGTTATTCAAGTAACTTATCATGGGGCTCTTATATAACCAGGGGATGGAGTGTCCCGCACCTTGTATCATACATGGAAAGCCATGATGAAGAACGTCTGATGTATAAAGCATTAACCTCTGGGAACTCAGGTGATAACTATAATATTAAAGAATTCGCAACCGCTATTAAAAGGATGGAATTAAATGCCCTGTTCTTCCTTACAATTCCAGGGCCGAAAATGATATGGCAATTTGGTGAACTGGGGTATGATTATTCTATCGATTATAATGGCCGTGTAGGAAATAAGCCAATAAAATGGGATTATTATTCAGTTACTGAAAGAAAACGTCTCTACCAGGTTTATTCAGCCCTGATTAAGCTTAGAACAGAACAGCAGGTATTTGAAACTGACAATTTTGATCTTAACGAATCAGGTAAGATGAAACAGCTTGCCCTGTATGATGATTCGATGGATGCTGTTGTTATTGGAAATTTCGATGTTAATAACGGAGAGATCATTACCGGTTTCAGCCAAACCGGGAAATGGTATGAATTTTTTACCGGAGATTCAATTGATGTAACAAATGTTAATGAAACAATATCCCTTGAGCCGGGAGAATACAGGATCTATACCACAGAAAAACTGAACAAACCTGACATTACTGCATCAGTCAGCAACCCATTACGGCAGGATAGTTATTCCATTCATATTTATCCTAATCCATCAGATAATTTTTTCACCATTACTATGGAGGGCGATCCCGGAGAACAAAATACCCTTTCCATCATTGATATCACAGGGAAGATTGTGTGTCAGCCTGAGAGCTTTTATAAATCAGGGATTTATACCTGGAAATGGGATGGTAAAATGGAAAATGGTGAACCGGCAAGCGCAGGCATATATTTTTGCCGCCTCATTAATCGTGACAAACAAATTGTAAAACGCCTGATCAGGTTAAAATAATTACGTTATTAATAACGTTATTAATAACGTAATTATTCTTTGCGGGTCAATCTTTTATATAAATTTTATATTCCCAGGGAGCCAGATCAAAGCTCACGTTATTAAAGAGACTTACAGACTCTCCATTAAAATATTCCGTAAACCGGTTGTCTTCCCCCTCCCAATTTACAGATATTTTCTGGTCCACATCTGATAGGTTCACCACTACCAGTATTTCATCATTATCTTTTTTTCTCAGGAATGAATAAACCATGTCAGGGTTTGAATTTTCCAGCCTGGCAAAATCTCCTCCATACTTACCGCTCCATAGTACCTGATGTTCCTTCCTCAGATTGATAAGGTCTCTGTAAAACTCTTTTACCGGTGATTCCTTCCATTCAATAAGATCTTTCTCAAAAAATTTAAGTCTTTTATTCATACCCACTTCCTGACCACTGTACAATAAGGGCATTCCCGGTATTGTGAAAGTTATAACGGCAAACGCTTTGCTGCCTGCTCCCAGTCTTTCTTCAATAGTGCCGTTCCAGGAATTCTCATCATGGTTGGTAATGAAACGTATGCGGTAATCTTCTTCCGGGTATTTTCCAAAGTTGCTTTGTAAAACAGAATCCATTTCAAGAACTGTTTTTTCTCCTTTAGCCACTTCATTCATTGCATGGAAAAACCCCCATGAATAGTTCATATCAAATGCCTGTTCCAGAATAGCGACATTCCCTTCATCCTCGGCAAGCATAAAAACCCTTTTAATCTTTTCAAGTTCAATTCTTGTACTTTTCCAGAATTCAGCCGGAATCTGGCCTGGATAATCACAACGAAACCCATCAATATCAGCTTCCTGCACCCAGTATTTCATAGCATCTTTCATATATTCCCATAATCCCTTGTTGGAGTAATCAAGCTGTATTACATCGGTCCAGTTGTATGGTGAAACAAAGTCTCCGTCCTCATTCTGTTCATACCATTCCGGATGTTCCTCTGTCATTGGATTATCCCAGGCAGTATGATTGGCCACCCAGTCGAGCATTACATACATACCCATTCCGTGAGCTTTTTCTACCAAAGATTTCAGGTCTTCAACCGTGCCAAATTCCGGATTCACTTTTTTATAGTTTTTTATTGAATAATAGCTACCCAATGTACCCTTCCGGTTTTTTTCTCCTATCGGGTGAATCGGCATTAACCAGATAATGTCAATCCCCAGCTCCTTTATACGTCCGAGGTCTTCAGTAACTTTGTTCAGAGTCCCCTCCTCAGAATACTGCCTTATATTCAGCTCATACAATGTCGCATTTTTTGTCCACTCAGGAGCTTGAAAATCAACATTGGCTTCCTTTTGTTGTTCTTCTCCTGATGAATTACATCCTAATGTCAGAGGTAGTATCAAAACACTGATAGCAAACAATTTAATTAATTTTTTCATGGCTTTTTTTTTCTTTAAGTCAGATCAATTTTGTTTTTCGCGAAAGTTTCAATTTCTGATATTTTCTCAAACTTTTTACTTTTCCCTGTCAATACATTCATTTACATTATCCAGGAACCATTCATAAAGTTCCGGGTTATCATATGTTTCTGTCCAGGAATCATGATTAGCATCAGGGTAAAGGGTGAATTTAACCTCTCCTCCTGCTTTCTGTAAAGCCTCAACCATTTCGACCGAACGTTCATGAGGAACAGCATTATCTTTTGCACCATGAAAAACCCATACCGGAATATCTTTGATTTTATGCACTTTTGTAGTATCACCGCCTCCACAAACAGGAGCAATTGCAGCAAACTTCTCCGGATAAGCAATTGACAAAGCCCACGTACCGTAACCTCCCATGCTTAATCCTGTGAGATAAACTCTTTGCCTGTCTACATTGTAGCCGGCAATAATTTTTTCAACCAAAGCATTCAGTAATTCAACATCCCACCATTGTTCTTTAGGACACTGTGGTGAAATTACAATAAAAGGCATGCTTTCATTTTCAAGGATCTTTGACGGTCCGTGTTTCTTAACAAGGCTCAGACTATCTCCCCGTTCCCCGGCACCGTGAAGGAAAAGTATAAGGGGAGTTGCTTCATTTTCATAATAATCCTCAGGCAGATAAAACCAATAATGAACGGTATCATTTGTTTCTTCAGATATAAAAACTTTTGCCAGTTGTATATCAGTTTGTTCTTTCATTTCTTTTTCTCCGTTACACGAAATCAATAAAAATGCAAACAGCATTAAACTCACCGCAGAAATGCAAATGATTTTTCTTTTCATACTTGTTAAGATTTTTATTCAATATTAAATGGCAAATATTCCTCTTCCATTATTCCATTATTCCATTATTCCATTATTCCATTATTCCATTATTCCACTATTCCCTTTATCCCTTCTATTCCCTTTATTCCCTTTATTCCCCTTATTCCCTCTATCCCATCTATTCCCTCTATC
>JAUXED010000079.1 GCA_030618105.1 Bacteroidota bacterium
AACAGCTGTTCTCTTTGTAGTTTTCCAAGTGAAGATATAGCTGATTTAATCTCTTTTAGTGTTTTCATGGCTCTTTTTTTTACAAATATAAGCATTTAGTGTTATATATCATAACAAAGCCAATTAATAACGTTATTCTTTTATAATAAAAAGCATTAATAATCATTCCTTATGTTTAATGTTGAAAATGATCATGATTTCTAAATATATATTTTTCAACCGCACAACTTGTTAATTTGGTGCTTTTCAAACACATAACCGTCTATACTTAGCGGTTTACACCTATTCCCGTAGCCAAGCCATATGGCATGAACGATTTGTATTATTCTGTCAGGTATTTTTAAACAAGAAAATAAAAAACCTGATGTACAGAATAGTATCAACCCTGTTATTAACACTACAATTAACATCACTAGCCGGGCAAAGTTTATTTGAAGATGCAGGCAACAGATTATCTAATAATAATTTCCAGCTTTCAGGTTATGTTCGGGGAGTTGGCTATATGGGACAGGATAATGGAAATAATTTAGCTGACATGAAAAGTGCGTATGGTGAAAGTGCGCTAAGTTTAAACATACAGGGGGATAGTTTTGGCACCGGTTTTGCTGAAATGCGATTCAGGAAAGGCTATGAATTTGGGGACCGGATTAATGAAATTCATCTCCGGGAAGCATTTGTTGAGTTTCATTTTGGAAAATTTGATCTTAAAGCAGGGAATCAAATAATTGCATGGGGACGTGCTGACGGATGGAACCCAACAAATATTATTACCCCTCAAAATCCCACAGTCCGGTCTCCCGAACCGGATGATATGTACATCGGAAATTTTATGGTAAATGCTAGTTACCACATTACTGCTGAATTATCCTTTAAGGGTATTTGGATTCCAGTCTATAAACCTTCTGTATTACCTATAAAACTTAGTAGTTATCCTGATAACATAAGCTTTTTACAAGGTAATTGGCCCGAATCAAAGGTGAAAAACGGGTCGTATGCATTTAAACTTGATCTTAGTATGGCTGATGCAGGTGGTTCCATCAGCTATTTCAATGGATGTCAAATTCTTCCCGGGATTGACCTGGGGAATTATGAATTCAGTACTGAAGGTATTGAAGTGGAATTTTTACCCCGTGCTTATCGTGAACAACGTCTGGGATTTGATTTTTCAACAACTTTTGGCTCATACGGACTAAGAGCTGAAGCAGCCTGGCAAATACCTTTCGGTGAGTATGAATCAGAAGCATATATTCCAAACCCGGACATTGAATATGTAATTGGTTTAGAGAAAGATATTGGAAAGTTTAACATTATTGTCCAGTACATCGGGGTAGTTGTTCTAAACTATAAAGAGACTGAAACACCCATAGATCCGGAAGGAATGATACTTCATTCACTGGAAAATTATAATCGTCTGATAAGCATGCAGAATGACAGGTTTTCTCATATGATCTTTATAAGACCTTCTCTGTTTATGCTGCACAATAATTTACACGCCGAGCTATTTTCAATATATAATTTCACAACAAAAGAGATCATGGTCAGTTCAAAAATAAGTTATGATCTTTCAGATACAGCAGCAATCTGTGCAGGTTACAACTATTATTACGGCAAAGAAAACACCTTGTATGATATGATTGATTCAATAATGAACGGATTATTTATAGAGATGAGAGTTTCATTTTAGGCATTTGGGGAATTGTGATGCAGTGAGAAGAGCGAAGAGCAAAGAGCGGAGTGCAAAGAGTGAAGAAGTAAGAAGAAGTCATTAAGTGGTCATTAAGAAAGGTGAAACTTAACGTATAACGTGAAAAGCGAATCGTGAAGCAGTATTACGGATTACGTGTTGCGGGTTTCGTGAACTAAAATCTAAATTATGATACACTGTATTCATTTTAGTCATTTTAGTTCATTTCAAGCATTTTGAATTCTGGTAATTATGAAAACCGGGAAATATATATTAAAATACAGATGGTGGCTAATTTCGGTGCTTACCGGAATATCACTTCTGGCAGGGAGTCAACTGCCAAAAGCAGATATTGAACCTGACATTGAATCATTGATTCCTGAGAATATGGCATCAAGAATCAATACTGATGCTATTGAAGAAATTTTCGGTAGTAGTGATATGCTTGTAATTGCCTTTGAGGATCAGGATATTGTTGATAGCAGCTCTTTAAAAAGGTTAAAAGATATCTCACATAAATTGAACCGGACTGAAGGAATTAGCCGGGTTATATCTTTATTCGATTCAAAAGATATCAAGGGCGAAAATGGTATGATGATCGTTGGACCTGCTGTAGAAAAGATTCCTGAGACACATGAGGAAAAAGAGCAATTAAAAGAAAAACTTCGTAAAAATAACCTTGTTTACAAAATTGTTGTTTCTAAAGATTTTAAATACTCTGCAATAATAGTAACGATAAATGATAAACTTAAGGACAAGGAGTTACTGGAAAAAATAGATACTATTCTGAATGAATATCCGGGAAATGAGAAGGTATATTTTGGAGGGATACCATTTGTCAGAGAACAGATTTCTGATGAAATTGTCCGTAATCTCAAAATATTACTACCTGTAGCCCTGATTCTTATGGTTATTCTTCTATTCTTTGCTTTTCGCCAGATAAGAGGCATTATCCTGCCATTCACAGTGGTTGTTTTTTCTATAATAGCAAGCATGGGATTGATGCCGCTCATTGGATGGAAAATTACGATTATAACTATCTTATTACCTATAATGCTTATTGCTATTGCAAATGATTATGGGATCCACCTTATTGCAAGGTACCAGGAACTTGTTTCCGTAAATCCAAACATCAAATCTGTCCAGTTGATAAACCAGCTTGTCGGACATCTCTGGCGACCTGTTCTTTTCACAGGAATTACAACCATGGCAGGAATGCTGGGACTCTTATCGCATATAATTGTTCCTGCAAAACAATTAGGATTATTGGCAGCTGTTGGTATTGGATGGGCATTACTGCTTAGTCTCCTGCTTCTCCCTGCTATTCTTACCCAACTTAAGAAACGAACTACTTCAATTTTCAATACAAAGATCCCCGGACAATCAAAAATATTAGCACGAATTGGTAAAAAAGTTACAAAACATCCCAAAAGAATAATCGCTTCAACACTAGTTCTTATTGTTTTTGCATGTATTGGAATTACGCAATTAAGGGTTGATGGAAACACAGAAAACTTTTTTGGCAAGAAACATCCGGTAAGGATAAGTTCTAAAATCATTAATGATCATTTTGGCGGATCACAAAGCTTGCTGATCCTCTTTTCAGGAGATATAAAAGCCCCCGGCATACTTGAAAAAATGGACTATTACAAAAAGGAGCTTGAAAATTTTCCCGGAGTTGGAAATATCATATCAATGGCTGATGTAATTAAAGAAATGAGTAAAGCCATTTATGATGAGAATGAAAAAGGATACAATATGATTCCCGGCAGCAGAGAAGCAGTTGCGCAGTATCTTGCTTTGTATTCGATGAGTGGTGACCCTGATGATTTCGAACAAATTGTAGACTTTCCTTATAAAAATGCCCAGATGATAATCCGTCTGGATAATAGTAACAGTACACAAATAAAAGAAGTAGTAAGAAAAATAAACGATCTGACAAAAAATGATAAAAATGTAAAAAGAATTGGTGGATACGGATATGTAACAGCCGACCTAATCAATACAATAATTCGCGGACAGGTTCTTTCACTAAGTTTGTCAGTTGTTGTTGTGGGATTGCTTATAATGCTCATATTCAGATCGGTAAGAGCCGGACTGATAACCGGTATCACATTATTGGCAGCTACAATACTTCTATTTGGACTTATGGGATTTCTCGGAATACCTCTGGATGCAGCAACTGCTATGTTATCATCAGTTATGATCGGGGTTGGTGTTGACTACACCATTCATTTCCTATGGAGATATAAAGAGGAAAGGAAACTGGGATTAGGATACAATGAAGCAGTGATTAAAACACTTGCGACCACCGGACGCGGAATTACATTTAATGCTCTTTCGGTAATATTTGGATTTTCGGCCTTGTTGTTATCCTCTTTTCTCCCAATAAAGTTTTTTGGATTTCTCATCATGGTTTCCATCTTCTCATGTCTTGCAAGTGCTTTAATACTTGTACCTGCAATTTGTATAGTATTGAAACCCAGGTTTCTGGAGCCTGGTGATGGGTAAAAAATTGTGTTACTATGAAGCAGTGAAGAAAAGTTTATAAGTTTAGGAGTTGAGAACTTATCTTTTTAAGGTGCACTTGACATCTTACAAATAAACTCATCAACAAATAAACAAATAAACTTTCACATTGTTAAGAGTTTAGAATTATGGTTAATGAAGTCCAAATTTTAAATTTTAAATTACTCATTATAAAAAAAATATAACATGAAAAAGCAAAGATTATTAACGGTTTTATTATTCATTATCATATTTTACTTGCCCTGTGCGGGACAGCAAAATCTAACCGCCAGACAAATTATGGAGAAATCGAGAGAGGCAACACTCATTGACGGGTTGGAATCTATTTCAACTCTCAGGATAATAGATAAAAGAGGCAGAGAGCGGATAAGAAAAACTGCTATGGCTTCAAAATCGTATCCGGATGGTACTGAAAAAAGAATCATACATTTCCTCTCTCCTGCTGATATCAAAGGAACAGGAATGCTAATTTTTGATTATGAAAACAAGGATGATGCTATGTGGATATATATGCCGGCTATCAGGAAAACCAGGAGAATAATCAGTAAAGAAAAAAGCACAAGTTTTATGGGCTCAGAGTTTTCAAAAGCTGATATGTCTGCTCCAAACCTAGATGATTTCACTTTTAAAATTAAAGGAGAAACAACTATGGATAATTTGCCTTGTTATGAAATTGAACTGAAACCTAAAACTGAAATAATTGCAGACGATTATGGTTTCTCTACGAAAGTAATAACCATTGATAAAAAAAACTTTGTACTTAGAAAAGCACTGTATTACAACAATTTTAATGAACTGACCAAAATATTAATAATAAAAAAGGTTGTACTTTTGGATAAAGAAAAACATAAATATATGGCAACCAATATGGTTATGGAAAACAAAGAAAATGGCAGGAGATCAATAATAATAATAGAAGAGATGCAATATAACCCCAATGTAAAAGAGGAATTTTTCACTATCAGATATCTGGAAAGCATGGATTAGCTTAATAATCCTTCATCCCTTATTAGCATAAGGATAGCAGAATGAGGAACAATTACATATTTCTCTTTCTTAAATTCGATTTCATATGCATTGTTTTGTATATATATGGCAAGATCTCCTTCCTTTGGTTGAAGGGGCACATACTTTAATTCATCACTTTTATCTTTCCACGGCTCATCAACATCAGTAATTGCCGGTATTGGATATCCCGGACCTACTTTCAAAACATATCCTGATTGCAGCTTTTCTTTCTCTTGCACTCCGGGTGGTAAATATAATCCTGATTTAGTCCTCTGATCAGGAGTTTTAGGCTGTATCAAAACCCTGTCTCCTATTACGATAAATTTATTAAGATCATTCTCATCAATTGATAAAGCCATATTTAAAGTTTAAATAGTTACTGGTTACTTGTTACTGGTAGCTGCTTACTGATACCCAAACTTTTAACTTTTCTCCTATTCAACTGTAGAAACAGCTACTATCCCAGTGAAATATTTTCGTGTCTTAAATTTCACAGGGCAGGTATTCTTCCCCTCTATTCCCTCTATTCCCTCTACTCCCTCTACTCCCTCTACTCCCTTTATTCCCTTTACTCCCTCTATTCCATTCTTCAACTACAACAAAGATAAAATATGTTATTAATATTGACCAAGGATTCATAAACTTTAAGATTATGACCAACACATATAAATTAATATTTACTTTTACTGTACAATAATTGAATTATGATTTACCTGCTTCTTTGTATTATCTCTTCAACAGCAATAATTATTCTTTCTATCATTACAATATTTATTCTTACCAGGGCTTAATAATGAAAATATCAGATACATATTTAACTATTGAAGATAAAGGTGAAGGATTGTATAAGGAAAAAGGTAGTAAATTTATTGCACTGGCTTACCCTGTTTCTTCTGAAGATGAAATAAAACTGATACTTTCCGGTCTGCGAAAAGAATACCATGATGCACGCCATTACTGTTACGCATACCGGCTGGGAGCTGATAAGAAGAAATTCCGCGCTAATGATGACGGTGAACCTGCAAATTCTGCCGGTCAACCTATTTTTGGACAGATCAAATCAAATAATCTGACTAATGTTGTGGTAATTGTTATTCGTTATTTCGGGGGTAAATTGCTTGGCGTAGGCGGACTTATAAACGCGTATAGAACAGCTGCCGCAGATGCTCTCTCTGATACAAAAATAATTAATAAAACGGTAAGTGATTTGTATGAACTTACCTTTGCTTATACCATTATTAATGATATAATGAGGTTGATTGAAGAGGAAAAATTAACAATCGTTAAGCAAACATTTGAAGCAGATTGTACAATAATAATTAGTGTAAGGCTGGGTAAGAGTGAAGCGATTAAGAAGAGAATCGAAAAATCACCGGAGGTTAAAATTAAGTATATTGGTACTGAATAATTACGCGAAAGAAAGTTATTAATAATATTTCAACAAGGCTGATAATCAAGCAATATGTTCTTTATCTTTACATAGTCAGTCAGCAGTCAACAGTCAGCAGTTCTGGATTGCCGTCTGCTTTAGCTGACGGATAAAGTACATAATTAACTCATTAGGGCTTTAGCCCATATTATTTGAATTACAGAGAATAAATATTATGAATGACCAAAGAAAAATTTTTATAAAAACATGAAAAACAGAAGCTTAGTTTCAATTGCTGATTATTCTAAAAAAGAGGTCCTTCGTATTCTTGAACTTGCTGTTGAATTCGAAAAAAACCCTTACCAGCAGCTACTCAATAACAATGTAATAGCGACATTGTTTTTTGAACCTTCAACAAGGACACGGCTCAGCTTTGAAAGTGCCATCAGCCGGTTGGGAGGAAAGATCATTGGATTTAGTGACTCATCAAGCACGAGTGTACAAAAAGGAGAATCGCTTAAAGACACGATCAAGACCATAAGCAACTATTGTGATCTGATTGTAATGCGTCATCCCATTGAAGGAAGCGCCAGATATGCCAGTGAAGTTGCTTCAGTACCCATTGTTAATGCAGGTGATGGTGCAAACCAACATCCCACACAAACCCTGCTTGACATGTATTCTATTAAGAAAACGCAGAATACACTGGATAACTTAAATATATTCATGGTTGGGGACCTTAAATATGGCAGGACTGTTCACTCCCTGTTAATTGCTATGTCATACTTCAACACAACATTTAATTTCATTTCACCAAAAGAATTAAAGATGCCGGCTGTTTATAAGCTGCATCTTGATAATTTAGGGTTGAAGTATTATGAACATACCGATTTTACCGAATATATTTCAGAAGCTGATATTGTATATATGACACGGGTACAAAAAGAAAGATTCAGTGACCCGATAGAATATGAAAAAGTGAAAAATGTGTATGTCTTACGTAAGCATATGCTTGAAAAGACTAAGAAGAACATGAAGATACTGCATCCCTTGCCCAGGGTAAATGAGATTAATGAAGATGTTGATGAGAATATGAAAGCATACTATTTTACCCAGGCATTGAATGGTGTTTATACACGACAGGCAATATTAACGAGTATTTTGGGGATCAAATAAGTTGTTAACAATCTTCAATAAAAATAATACGATGATTAAAAGCAAGAAACAATTAAGCGTCAGTGCCATTGAAAACGGAACTGTTATTGACCATATTCCCGCAGACAGTCTTTTTGATGTTATCCAGATATTAGGTCTGAATAAGCTTGACAAGATGATGACATTCGGCACAAATTTGGAAAGCAAAAAACTAGGTCGAAAGGCAATTATAAAGCTATCGAACGTTTTTTTTGATGAAATAGATCTCAACCGTATTGCACTTGTAGCCCCACAGGCAAAACTTAATATTATCAGAAATTACAAGGTTGTTGAAAAAAGGGTTGTCGAAATTCCTGATGAAATTGAGAGTATCGCAAAGTGTGTAAATCCAAAATGCATCACTAACAATGAAAATGTTAAGACGAGGTTTTATGTTGTTTCAAAAGAAAAGGTAGCACTGAAATGCCACTATTGCGAGAAAATAACTGACAAAGAAAATCTTGTTATACTTTGATTTCAGATTTCAGGTCCCCCTCATAGTGGGTCTGACTCAATAATCTCTGTGGTTCTTTGTATTCTCTTTGAGTAACTTTGTGATATAGCTCTTAAAAAACTATTACACAGAGACTCACAAAGAAGACTCAGAGTTACACAAAGTATAAAAAATTATATTTTCCCCTTTTGAGACACAAAACCCAGTAATAAGTAACCAGCACCCAGTAATTCATCTTATTCTATCGTATGACCGAACCAGTTCTTCATCCTTCTTTACTCCTCTGAATGCTAAAAAAACAAGAATTATTGAAACAACAGGAAAAATAACAGGATATAAATAAAAAATCTCACCATGAATTTTACCCTGACCATGCAGCGCGTAAAAGCAGATCAATCCTAATGACCCAAGCATCAAAAGGATACTAAAAACAGACAATCTCATCTGCAGGATACGATTCTTATAGGAAAAAATGGTAATTAGCAATAACAACACAATAACTGCCAACAGGATTGTTAAGGGAATTGCTTTAACAATATAGTTTCCCTTCTCAATATTTACTACACCAAGACAAATTAGTTCATATGTATTGCTGTCAGGATCAATAAACCTTATTACTGGGAAAAAGAACATTAACCCCATAATTATCAAGGCAAAAAACATATATACTGTTTGCTTCCTTTGTAGCATTTTATTCTTTATGGCTCACCCAACATCATAAAAATAACAGAGTAGAAATTAAAGTTCAAGGTCTACTTACTATATACTTCTTACTACCTACTCTTCTTCTTCTCTAATTACCACCTAGAATAAGAGGCATACCATCCTTGCCGCTACCAATAACAACTACCTTAGCGTTTGCGGATTCCGATAGTTTCAGTGTGGCATCAATACCTTTTTGTTTCAGGATCTTGTCGGTAAGACTGGCACTAATAATGCGATTATAGTCTGAAACACCCCGTGCTTCTATACGTTTTCTGTCTGCTTCCTGTTCTTCTTTCTCTTTAACGTATATCATGGCAAGAGATTCCTGTTCACGTGTTAACTTCATTTCGATGGCTTGTTTAATACCGGCAGGCAGAATAATTGACCTGATCAGCAGTGCTCTCATGTCAATGTTGTTCTTTTTTAAAATGGTCCTTGTTTCATCAACCATTGTCTTTTCAACCTCGCTTCTTTTAGTAGAATATATCTCCTCTGCAGTAAAACGACCGGCAACATTCCTGACTGTTGAACGCATTTCAGGAATAATCAGCCTGTTTATATAATTCTGACCAAAAGTCTCATGCAGGTATCCAATTTTATCATAAATAGGATTAAACCTGATAGTGACATCTATGCTTAAAGAAAGTCCGCTCTTATCAAGAACATCAAGTGGTTCCTCTCTTGTTTGCTCCTTCACCTCATATTTGAAAAGATTATTCCAGGGAGCGATCATCTTGAGTCCTGTTCCTTCAATGTCATCTTTTGAAAGTTTTCCGGAGATAGTATTAAAAACCACACCACGTTCACCCGGATCAATTACAAAAAACATTCTGCTTCCAAAGAGAAGCAATGCAACAATAATTGCTACAACAATGATTACTAAAGTCTGTTTTTGTTTCATACGTCTAAATTTTTTATGTTAGTTACAAGGTTACTTAATATTTTCTACTTTTTAACAAGTTCTGTGGTATTTGTTACTCGCTCCCACAAAAACCCATGGCGCAAACCCGCTCGTGAACTTCCATGTGAAAAAATCTGTATACTGTTGCGCAACAATTATTTAATCATTTTTGTTTGTGCATTAATGATACATGGAAGTTTCATACGTTTATCTGTTTTGATTATTTGACGCAAAA
>JAUXED010000101.1 GCA_030618105.1 Bacteroidota bacterium
AGATCATCTATAAATAATTGCAACCTGTTTCTTACATCCGTTATACTTTCCATACCTTCAATAGTTTTGGTTATATCATAATTCTTCGGGAATCTATGTCCCTGCAATACACCCATATTCCTTTCAATTAAACGATTATCGATTCTTAATTTAATGTTTTTATGATATTTCCATATTTCTTTTCCCGTTTCAATGGCTCGTTTAAGTGGACTGGTGTATATCACGTCTATTCTCTGTTTTTTTAGCCGTTTAGCCTGCAACTTATTTTGTCTTATTCCATTCTTTGATAGAATGCCTTCAGTATGCCCCTGACAAATTCCTGATTTGTTTTCTAATGTTTCTCCATGGCGAACAATAATAAGGTCAGTCATTTTGAGATCTCCTGAAGGTTTTTTCAGATACTAAAAACACAACAGGCTTTTTTGAAAGAGGATTTTCTTGTGTTATAACCACTGTATTATATACATCTTCAATATGTTTATAGTTCAGTACCTGTACAGGAGAGCCTGTTGTATGAATTTTACCATTATGCATCATTACCAGGTAATCGCAGTATTCTCCGGCAAGGTTCAGATCATGTATGATCATCAATACGGTAAGGTGTAGTGTCGTATTTAAGTGTTGAATAAGATTTAAAATCTGAACCTGATGTGTTATATCGAGATGTGATGTAGGTTCATCCAGTAATAGCAATTCAGGCTCTTGCGCTAAAGCTCTGGCAATGGCTGCCAATTGTTGTTCTCCCCCGCTCAATTCACACATTAGTTTATCTTTATGTGCAAAAATCCCAGTCAGAGTCATATACTTATGGGCAAGAACATAGTCTTCCTCTTTTTCAAAAAGCTGAAAATGTTTTTTATAAGGTAGTCTCCCCATGAGTACATAATCTTCGACGGTCATATCAGGAGCCTCGGTATTTTGTGTTACAATAGCCAGTTTCTGAGCCTTTTGTTTGGCAGACATTGTAAAAGTATCGATGCCTTTTAGCAGAATATTTCCTTTTCTAACCTGAATTTCTCCGGTTATACCCCTAAATAATGTGGTCTTTCCCGAACCATTAGGACCAACAATTCCTATAAATGAGCCTTTTTCTATTTTCATATGTATATCCTCCAGCATAAAGCTGCCGGGATATCCGCATTTCAGGTTATTAATTGTCAGGAATTCCTGCATATTACCGGATGCTAAATTTTAATTTACTTAAAACAACAATAAATACCACCCCTCCAATCATTCCTGTAATCACGCCAATAGGCAATTCATTGGGAGCTATGATTGTCCGGGAAATCACATCACATAGTATTACAAATATACTCCCCCCCAGAAACGAGCTAATTAACAAAACCCTAAAATCAGAGCCAATTATGATACGTAACAGATGCGGTATAATAAGTCCTACAAAACCTATAACTCCGGCAACCGCAACGCTAATGCCTGTTAATAATGAAGCTATGATAAAAAGAACCCGTATTGTAAAATTTGTATTTACTCCTAAATGTTTGGCTTTTGATTCGCCCAAACGGAGAGCATTTAACGGATTGGCAAATAAGTAGGTTATACATAGTCCTGTAATCGAAGCAAAAAATACAGATTTAACTAAAAACATATCAGGTTCATCAAGTGATCCCATTACCCAAAACACGATACTATGCAGATTTTCTGCTGTCGTGGTTGACAGTAGAAACATCATGGTGGATGAGGCTATAAAGCTTATCATTACGCCAATCAGCAACATCTTGTTGATATTAAAAAGGTTTTTGCTAACGGATAGAAAATACACGATAAAAATAGTACAAATTGCACCCAAAAAACCTGAAAATGGAAGCATATAAATTCCAAAAGTCGAGTTTAGGTTAAACACGATAGTTATCGCGACACCCAATGCCGCACCTCCTGAAATTCCCAGGGTGTAAGGTTCGACAAGCGGGTTTCGATACACGCCCTGTAAAATTACCCCTGCCAGACTCAATGCTCCTCCAACGGAGAAACCCAACAATATTCTGGGAAAACGAATACTGCTGACGATTGTATATTCTATACCTGTTTTATTCCGAAGAATTTCAATCAACTCAGGAATTGAGAAATTTACCTCCCCTATGGAAAAGGCAAGCAATACACTGGTAACCAGTAATATTAATAATATCATAATACCGGTAATCCATTTCAGATATTTGCTTCTCATACGCTTAGTATTCTATTCCTTTTCGGCTTGTAATGCCTTTATCAATAGGATGTTTTATGCTTTTGATTTCACTAACATAATCTGCCAGTGCAATTAGTTGGTTTGTTGCACCTCTGCCTGTCATTACCAATTCAAGGCTTTGGGGTTTGTTTTTTATAAACTCAATCAGCCTCTCTTCTTCCAAAAATCCATCTCTTATAGTTATAAGTATCTCATCCATAATCAGCATATCAAAATGCTCAGTATGAACCAGTTTTTCCAAAGCTGCAATACCCTTTTCACTTTGTGCTTTATGTGATTCTTTAGTAATCGATTTATTAAAAGAAGGGTGCTCACTTGTCAGTCTGATAGTTTTGACTCCCAATTTTTCAAGAGATTTAATCTCGGTAATACCATATTTTTCGGGGTGTTTATTAAAAATACTATAGCATACTTTGTATCCGTGACTTAAAGCACGCAAAGCAAGTCCGACTGCAGAGGTGGTTTTCCCTTTCCCTGTGCCTGTGTATATATGTATCAACCCTGTTCCTTCCATTTTTAGTATATTTTTTTTATAACCTGTTCCAGCGTTTCAGTAAATGATAAAACCGTTGGTGTACATGCTATATTTGAATCAATAATAAATATTTTATTACTTTTTACCGCATTCAACTCAGCATAACCTTCCCACGTTTTTTTTTCTTCATTACCAACAATTCCCATGGTTACAATAAATATTATGTCAGGATTTCGTCGCAAAACACTTTCTCTTGTTATAGTTCCCCTATCCATATCTGCCGCCAGATTTTCACAACCGGAAAATATAATATAATCATCCATAAATGTATTGGGAATCACTGTAAAAATAGGTTTAGCTCCAATTTGAAAAAACACTTTGAGCTTATTATCCCGGGAAGGAATTAAACTTTGCATACTATCAACCCTTTGTTTTGATCTGCTCACAATTGAAAGAGCTAAATTAGCCTTTCCAACTAACTTACCAAGCTCAATAGCTTGATTGCATATATCGTCAAACGACTGTAATTTTTTTATAAAATGTACTGCAATACCATTATTTTTTAATGTATTAATAGTAGTTTGTTTGGTTAAACCCGATGCGATTACAATATCAGGATCCAAGAGCAAAATTTTCTCAATATTCACTTCCGTAGCAGTACCAACTATAAGTTCTTTGTTTTTCTTTGAAATATCACAATATGATGTAGCTCCCACAATATTCTCTGCCATATTCAAACTTTCAAGTTCTTTTGTAATAGATGGAGCTAACGAAACTATTCTAATTCCATTTTCAATGACATTTTTATTATTATCAGAAGAATTATTGCATGAGATAACCAAGATTACCGCGATAATAAATAAAAATATTTTGTTCATGCTAATTACAGATAAGTTTAAAAAAAACGTTTTTTGTTTTTGTTGTCTTTGTTCAGAAAATAGTTTGGAAATAAAAAATCTAAACTTTTTTCCCGAAGTTTCAGTTATTAAATCTATAAATTGGCAGGTCTTCTGGCTCACCTTACTTTTTCATACCTTCCCATCCGTCAGCTGACGGACAGTGGCGAGGATTTAAAAAGCTTTATTAAGGCTTACAGCTACGGGTATAGCTCCGGATTTACACCGGATTCCCTTATTAAGGATTTTTCAAAATTATGAAATTCCACCAGTATGTCACAAAAGTAAAAAATAAATTCCAGGTTCTCAATTTTTAATAGATTTTTGATATTATGCAAAATTGTGAATAGTCTTAACAACAGGTTCAAGGATTTTTCATAAATTTATTAGTTCTTTTGGTAAAAGATATTTTATGAACAAAAAGGAAGCAGGCGAAAGGATCATCAGACTCAGAAAAGAGCTTAACCGGCATAATCATAACTATTATGTATTATCGCATCCGGAGATAAGCGATTTTGAGTATGATATGATGCTGAATGATTTGATTGAATTAGAGAAAATGTTTCCGGAATTTTATGATGAGAATTCACCCACTCAAAGAATTGGTGATGACAGAAACCAGGTATTTGTACAAAAAGAACACAAATATCCTATGCTTTCGCTGGGAAATACTTATTCACAGGAAGAGTTGAACGATTTTGATACCAGGGTGAAAAAAATTATTGGCAACGATTTCGAATATGTTTGCGAACTGAAATATGACGGCGCTGCTATCAGTTTGTTATATGATGAAGGTAAATTGGTACAGGCTGTAACGCGAGGCGATGGTGAGAAAGGTGATGATGTTACCGCGAATGTTAAAACCATAAAAAGCATCCCTCTCGTTCTCAGAGGTGATAATTACCCGTCGCTATTTGAGATTAGGGGAGAAATATTTATGTCCGGGGAAGGATTCAGCAAACTTAACGCTGAAAGGGAAAAGAATGGCACCCCCTTGTTTGCCAACCCCCGCAATGCTACAGCAGGCACATTAAAAATGTTAAACTCATCTGTTGTTGCAAAACGGCCATTGGATTGTTTTCTGTATCACATTTTGGGTGACGAACTACCTTACGGGTCACATTTTGAAAACCTCGAAAAAGCGAAAAGCTGGGGTTTCAAAGTGTCGCTTAACATGACAAAATGCAAAGGAATAAATGAAGTATTCGATTTTATAATGAAATGGGATGCTGAACGAAAGAATCTTCCTTTTGATATAGACGGTGTTGTACTTAAAGTAAATTCTTACCGCAATCAGAAGCAGCTTGGTTTCACAGCAAAAACACCTCGCTGGGCAATCGCATACAAGTTTAAAGCAGAACAGGTAACTACCCGGCTGCTTTCAGTTGATTTCCAGGTAGGACGTACAGGTGCAATTACTCCTGTTGCCAATCTGAAGCCTGTTCTCCTTGCAGGCACTACTGTAAAAAGAGCTTCATTACATAACGATGACCAGATAAAACTCCTTGACCTGCATTACGGGGATACAGTATTTATTGAAAAAGGAGGTGAGATAATCCCCAAGATTATTGGAGTTGAGAGATCAGCACGTGAATCGGGAAGCACAGCAATCAGATTTATCAGCGCTTGTCCTGTATGCGGATCGAAATTAAGCAGGAAGGAAGGAGAAGCACATCATTATTGCCCGAATGAAACAGGTTGTCCACCACAGATCAAAGGAAAGATCATTCATTTTGTGAGTCGTAAAGCAATGGATATTGATGGATTGGGCGAAGAGACTATTGAGTTGTTGTATGAAAAAGGGCTTATCAAAAGCATTGCCGATCTTTATGAACTTAAGAAAGAAACACTTATTCCTTTAGAACGTTTTGCCGAAAAATCAGCAGACAATATAGTTCATGGCCTCGAAGAATCAAAAAATGCACCTTTTTCAAGGGTTCTCTTCGGTTTGGGGATCAGGTACGTTGGAGAAACGGTAGCTAAAACCCTGGCAAACAGCTCCCTGTCAATTGACACGCTTATGAACGCCGGTTTTGATGAATTGATGGAGATTAACGAGATCGGAACCCGTATAGCACAAAGCATAATAGACTTCTTTTCAAAAACTGAAAACGTTGAAATAGTAAACAGACTTAAAAAATATGGTTTGAAATTTGAGTTAAGCGAAGATGAAAAAGAATTGAGATCTTCAAAACTGGAAGGACTTAACATTGTCATTTCAGGTACATTTGAAAATCATTCAAGAGATGAACTTAAAGACATAATTGATAAAAACGGTGGTAAAAATGCGAGTTCCATCTCTTCCAAAACCAGCTATTTTCTTGCCGGAAAAAATATGGGACCCGGCAAAAGAGAAAAGGCAAAAAAACTAAATATTGCTATTATCAGCGAAGATGATTTTATAAAAATGATTCAGTAAAGGACACACCCATCACCAAAAAAGGCAGATTTCTAATTCAAATTAAGTCAGTAATAAAAAATATTGGCAACATGGCAATAATAAAGCAACAATTTTTTAAACTTGCATTGTGAATATAATCTCGAAAATACAGCTTATCGTTGGTAATTTTGTTCTAAAAAAGAAATTAAAACATTCAAGACGAACAAAAATGGTCCACAACTTCAAAACTGCCAAAAGAATTGGAATAATTTTCAATGCTACTAAACAAGATGACTACAGACAAGTTTCCGGTTTTGTAAAAGATATTCATGACAGAGGAATAGAAGTTAAAGTACTTGGATTTGTAAATGATAAAGATGTGCCAAATGAATATTTGTTTAAAAAGAACTTTTCATATTTCCTGAAAAAATCACTTAACTGGTACAGAAAACCTGTGAATCCTGAGGTTGAAAAGTTTTTAAAGGAAAAATTCGATATAGTGATCGACTTCAGTCTTAACAACGATTATCTGTTCAATTACATTATGGCTCTCTCTCCGTCACGGTTTAAAGTTGGAAAATTCAAAGAGCCCAACAACTACTATGACTTTATGATCAGAATAAATAAAGACAAAGACCTGAAATACTTCATTGAACAAGCCAGACATTATCTTGAGATAATCAACCGTCCTGAGTTGTCCCCGAATTATTTGAATATTTAAAAGAACAGATTCTCAAAGAAAGACCATGCAATAAATTGTAATTATGGATAAATTCAAAGGTACCGGTGTTGCTATAGTAACACCTTTTAAGAATGATTCAAGCATTGATTTCAGGTCGTTGGGGCAGCTTGTTAAGCATCTTATTAACAATAATACAGATTACCTGGTTGTTCTGGGTAGTACCGGAGAATCAGTAACTCAATCAAAAGATGAAAAAAGAGCTGTTGTTGACCATGTAATAGAGATCAATAATGGTAAAGTTCCGGTTGTAATTGGAATGGGAGGAAACTGTACCAGGGAAATTGTTGATAATATCACAAAAAACCGGTTTGATGGAATTGATGGAATTCTTTCAGTTGCACCCTACTATAATAAACCATCGCAGAAAGGTTTATATAATCATTTCAAAATTATAGCCGGCGCTTCACCTGTTCCGGTGATTATTTATAATGTTCCCGGCAGGACAAGTATTAATATTGAAGCCGATACCACCATTCGTCTTGCAAATGATGTCAGAAATATTGTTGCAATAAAAGAAGCATCCGGCAATATTGACCAGATTATGCAGATCATTAAAAATGCTCCGCCAGACTTTCAAATAATTTCCGGTGATGATGCAATTACACTGCCGATCATTTCGATTGGCGGCAGTGGTGTAATATCGGTTCTTGCAAATGCTTATCCACGTGAATGGTCGGACATGGTAAATTATGCAATGAATAATAATTTCAGTGCAGCGCGTAAAATCCACTATAACTTTATTGATCTGATCAGTTTATTATTCGCCGATGGTAATCCCGCAGGAATAAAAGCTGTTTTAAGCAATTTTGGTCTTATTCAGAATCAACTAAGGCTTCCCCTGACTCCTGTTTC
>JAUXED010000057.1 GCA_030618105.1 Bacteroidota bacterium
ATTTCCTGTCGTGATAGATCCGGTGTGTGGCTTTTTGAAAATCGTCCTCATTACAATGATATATATCCACGAATTTTTGCGGATTGCGGTCAACCAATGGGAACCATGAGTTCTGGACCTGGATCATGATACGGTGCCCTTTCTTGAAAGTATGTGCCACATCCTGAAGCTCGAAACTTACTTCAGTAACCTTTTTTGGTTTAAAGGGCTCAGGTTTCTCGAAACTATTGCGGTACCGTCCCCGCATCACTTCACCACGTACAAGCATCTGATACCCGCCCATGGGTACTTTTTTATCATTTTTTGGATAATCAACCATTTTATCGGGGAATACATCGATCAGCTTGACAACATAGTCAGCATCGGTTCCTGTTGTACTTGCAAATAAATTAGCATAAAGGGGACCGGTAAAGGTGATGTCTTCAGTAAGCACATCGGTTTGATAGATTGTTACATCGGGTCGTCTGCCAGCAAAGCGCTGGTCATCGGTCATATATTGTCTTGTTCTGCGTAAATGAACATCTTCAGTATAGGGGACAGGCTTCATCGGGTCGGAAACATATTCATCGTAGCTGGTATTTGAAACAGGTGGCTGAAAAGATAATTTTCCCAATGGCTGGAAATATAAATCCTTTTCAACCACGTTTTGTGGTGGCCATGTGTCAAATCCCCGCCATTTATTGGCGCCGGTAATAAAAATAGTAGCCTCAGGCAGGTCCATGTCTCCTTTCCCTTTCAGGTAATAATTGAAAAATTTCAACTCAACTTTTCTGTAATGTTCAGAAGTATTGAAACCCCAATAAACATTTCCCATGTTTTCTGTTTTACCAAAGTTCCACTGGCAATGTGACCATGGGCCCATTACGATACGATTGCTGATTGTGGATAGGTTTTGTTTTTCAATTGCCTTATAAGTATAAAGAGGTCCGTAAAGATCTTCGGCATCAAACCACCCACCAACAGTAAGGACGGCAGGATTTATGTTTTTTAAGTGGGGTAGGGGAGTACGGGCTTTCCAGAAGTCATCATAGTTAGGGTGAGCCGTTGCGTCATTCCAAAATTTAATAGTGTCTCCAAAATACAATTCTACAATATTTTTAACTGGACCAAGGCGCATGAAGAATTCATATGAATCTTCAACGGGCCACCTGAAACGAGTTGCCGAACTACGAGTTGGTTCCGGGCGTGGACGGCCGAACCCATAATAAAAATTAAAGGCATCTAGCAGGAAGAATGCTCCGTTGTGATGAAAATCGTCTCCAATAAACCAGTCGGCAACGGGGGCTTGAGGCGAAACTGCCTTCAGTGCCGGGTGTGCATCGGGCAATGCCATGGTTGCATAAAAACCAGGGTATGAAGTGCCCATAATCCCAATTTTGCCATTGTTGTGAGGTGCATTTTTTATAAGCCAATCCATGGAGTCAAATGTATCACTGCTTTCATCAATATCCTGATTGGTCTTTTTATCAGGGTTGTAGGGTCTTACATCTTCAAATTCACCTTCACTCATGTATTTGCCTCGAACGTCCTGAAAAACAAATATATATCCTTCCTTAACATAGTCTATGAAAGCTAATAAGAAGAAATTAAAACCATCCTCACTACGCTCAGCGTTGTACGGTGTCCGATTCATTAAAATCGGATGTAATTGTGTAGTATCATTTGGTGTGTAAATGGAAGTGAAAAGTTTGACACCGTCACGCATTGGAATATATACTTCTTTCTTTGTATAGATCTCTTTGATGTATGCCATGCTATTTTCAGGGGGTTTTATTTTTTCCCTTTGAAATTCTAAAGACAGGTTTTGTCCACCCTGGGAAAATGTACCCTTAATATTCGTGAACGATTCATCAACAACACCTGTGTATTTAGCGCCTGCACTCTTTAGTATAAATTCCAGTTGCCGGGACTCAAACGTAAGTGTATCAAGTGGTATATCAAAGGCATTCTGGTCGGGACTGTCCATAGTCGCTTGAAAACCGTTTTGGACTTGTTCAATATGTATTACCACCTGTATTGAAACGCCTTCCAGGTCAAGTACACCATTCCAGTCACCGGTAATGGTTTGGGTTTTTCCTCCTAAAATTATCGCTGGAAGTAGGATAAGTGTAAAAACAGCCTTTCTTAAGATTTTCATAACAACAGATATTAATTATTGTATTAGGATTACTGAAGTGTTAAGTCTTTTAGATTCTCCTTGAACTGAGTGAAACGAGCTCACGTAAGCAGATAATGCAGGTTAAAACCTTATTCCAATAAAAATAACATCATCTATTTGATTTAATTTACCTTTCCATTTATTGAATCTGTCTACTAAGATTTGTTTTTGCTCATTCATTGGTTTATTGTTAATCTCTAACAATAACTTTTTTATATTCACAGTTTTGAATTTTGTTTGTGCCGGACCTCCAAACTGATCGGCATAACCATCGGAGAAAATATAAATTACATCACCTTTTTTAATTTTAATTTTGTTGTTTGTGAAACTGCTTTTTTCAACAAGGTATATACCAATAGGCATTCTATCTGCCTTATATTCCTGTAATTCACCATCTCTGATTAAGTATAAAGGATTATAAGCCCCTGCATATTCAAGAATTTTTTTCTTTTTATGTAAGACGCAAAGAGCCATATCCATACCATCTTTAGTTTCACTGTCTTTCCCGGTTTGATGCAACGAAAATTTTATTTTTTCACGTAACAGGTTAAGTATTCTGCCAGCTGTAAGATTATCGTTTTTGTTACTAAAAATTTCGTTTAATGACGATATTCCAAGCATACTCATAAATGCTCCGGGAACACCATGTCCGGTGCAATCGGCAGCTGTAAAATACAGCTTGTCCTTATCCTCGGCAATCCAGTAGAAATCGCCGCTAACAATATCGCGTGGTAAGTAAAGTATAAAATGATCACTAAAAGTGTTATCGAAATAATTTTGTGGAGGATGAACTGCCTGCTGAATTCGGCTTGCATAATTTATACTATCAGTAATTTCTTCTTTTTGTTTTTGAATTTCAATAGTGCGTTCCTTAACTTTTTGTTCAAGTATTTTTTTATCTCGCAACAATTTACGTTCTCTTATTTTTATTATTATTAAAAATACTGCAATAGCTCCAATTACCAGGATCACATAAAACCATGTACTTTCAGTAAAAGGAGGCTTAATTGTAAATTGCAATGATTTTATTTTGCTTTTGTTACCCCAAATATCTTTCGCTCGTACATGAAACGAGTATTTCCCCGATTTAACCATTAAATTAATATCCTGGTTTGTACTCCATGCAGACCAATCGTTCATAAGTCCTTCAACAAAATATTGATACCGTGTAGAGTTCTTCTTAATATAATAGGGAGCTATAATACGAATATTAATAGCCTTATTTTCAGGATCAAATCTTAAATCTGAAAGCTCAAATGAAATTCCTTTTTCATTTTTAATATTATTAAAAAATACTTTAAAGTCAGGTTCCAGTTTTCTGAACCTGGAATGATCTATTTTATATAACTGATTATTGTTATTTATAATCCAGATATTATGGTTATTATCAGAAATTATCGATGAAATATTATCAAAAAGTTTTAAAATAGAATTTTCTTGCTTTGACCATACATTTTTTAAATTAAAGCAAAACCATTCATTTTCTTTTTTTATCCAGGGTAAACTTTGCTGATTTAATAAAAATTTGAATCTGGATTGGTTGTCAAAATAACTTAATCTATAAAGTTTAAAAGAATCTAATTTATGATCATAATAATATAGACCGGATTCCAGAAATAAGAATAAAGAATCGTTAATAAAATCGAGCTTATATTGTTCAGGGAAATCAGTTTTTATGCTATAATATTTAAGATCTTCAGGTTCTCCAATAGAGTCTATTAAAAAAGAATAAACATGATCATCTGCACCTAACCACGCACTATTTTCGTTTAATATGTTTATAGTATAAACAGGTGCGGTAAAATCAATAAAACTATATTCAGGCTGCCATTTTTCATCATCATAAATTATGGAGAATAGTCCATTTGATGTGGAAATATAATAACTGCCTTTATTAGTTTTACTGCTTATTTGATTAATGTACCTGTTACCAACAATTTCTTTTGCTTTATAATCATTAATATGATAAAGACCATTATTTGAAGCTACAAGTATACCATACTCAGTTGATATCAGCTGGTTACATTTATCATTAAGGCCTTCAACCTTTTTATATATATAGTTAATTGATTTTAATTTGCTTACTGTTTTTTTTACATAACGCGGCTTGATAATGGATTTAGCAGTTCTTTTTGTTGATTTTGGTTTTTTTTCTTCTATTTTAGTTGTTTCTGTTTTTTTACTAAAAAGTTTTAAAAACAATTTTTTAATAGGTCGTTTTGTTTCAGCATCTTCACTTTTAGTCCTTTTACTTGAGGGTTTTGCTGATTTAGTTGTTTCTCTTTGTACAGAACTGTCTTTTATCCAAATATCTACTTCTCTAAAATCTTTAACCTCAGAAAGGTAATAAACACCTTCGTTTGTAGCTACATATAGTTCATTATTATGCCAAACAGATGAAATCAGGTTTCCTTTTAATCCCGGGTAAGTTGTAAAATTTCGCAACGGTAAATCGAAATCAACCCGACTTACACCAAATTCGTGTGAAACCCATAATCCATTATTATTGTCAAGTCCCAGGGAATAAATTTCATCATCTGGTAATCCGTTCTGATAATTAACTGTATAAACTATTTTTCCTGTTTTTTTATTAACTATCTCAACGCCACCGTATAAGGTTCCGAAAGCATATAAAGTATCAGATATTATTTGTCCATCGGCTAGAATACTTTCTTCCAAATAGCCTTCATCGTTAATATCGTAGTTGTAATATTTTATTCCATCGAAAGTATATAATTCACTGTCATCTGTACCAACTAAAACCCTGGTGTCATTATATGGTAAGCTAAATAGAATTTCACTATTTTCAGTATAAAAGCCGGTTACAATCGGAAATAAAGTATCGCTTTCTAATCGATATAAACCTTCACCATAGACATTAATGAAGGTATTTTCATGTGTTGTAAACATCCCTGTAAATGGCTTAAAATCTTTCGATTGCCATCTTTTAATATTTTCCTGGTTATTTATAGAATGACGTGTTATAGTTTTCTCGCCATAAAAGAAAATGGTTGAATCGGTAAAAATAATTTTTGAAATAATTCCAATATCAGTTGTATCAGTCGATAATGTTTTGTATTCGATAGCTCCTAGTGAATTTCTTTCAAGGTAGCCATAGTTATTATTTGCTCCAACATATACTTTATTATCGAACGGATTTTTATTAAGAGCAAATGGAACGTATGGGAGTTTAATGATATCCCAGTTTTGTCCGTCAAATGTTAAAATACCTCTTCTGTTGGCAAATAACATAATGTTCTGGTTGTCCTGACTGATAGCCCAGTTATGTATCTCAATCTCTTTACATTCTTTATAATGAGTTATGAATGGAGTCCCATCTTGTGCGTATAAGTCTGTTAAACAAATAAAAACGGAAAAAGCAAAAAGAAAATATTTTAGTTTTAATACCATACAGTAAAGGTATTTGGGTTTTATAATATTAGATTGTTAAATTAATAAAAATATTATTGGTGTCCGGTAAAAATATAATACCCATGAGCAAATCTACAAATTTTACCGCATAGCTAATATACGAAAACATCACCTGGTAAAGTAAAAAGAAAATTTTGGATTCAGAAGAAACTATTAAATTATGAAAGTTTGTGTTACGGGGCTGATACTTTACTCCGGTTGTTACCAAAAAAAAAGAGGGACAAATAAATTGTCCCTCTTTTATATCTATTTTGCAATGTATTACAATTCGTCCACTTTACGGGCTGAATAGCTGATTTTTAATGCCTGAGCACGACGCAAAGATTGCTTTACATCGATTACAGTTCCCATTCTTGTATCCGAATCAATTTTAAGTGAAACGGTCATTTTATTTCTGTCGTTTTCATCCATAGCATCACGTTCCTGTGCAATAAAATCCTGTATATCAGCAACATCTCTAAACTGATCATTTAATTGGATCCGTGGTTCTGTTCCAAACATTTGCTGGAACGAACGAAGTGGTTGTCCAATATAAATATAGCTTACCAGGGATTTTTTTTCAAGTTTTCTGGCTTCGGTAGCATCAGGAACTTTTACAGTGATCATGAGGTTAACCTCGCGCATCACGGTTGTTGTCATAAAGAAAAACAGTAGCATAAAGACAATATCAGGCAATGATGCCGTATTGATTTGTCCTGTACTTTTTTTCCCTCTTTTTGAAAATCTGGACATGGCTTATTTTCCTCCGATATTTTTAGGTTCCGCTTCAGAAAGTACTGAGGGATAATAATGTTTTACTGCATCCGATTGATCTTCAGTGAGATCTTTAAATTTCTCCCCGAATTGCAGAATTGATATCTCATCTCTTAGTTCCTGTTTGGCTGCAACAAGTTCGTTTTGAACACGGAGATACATTCCGTATGATGTTCCTCTGTCATTTCGCAGAGAGATAACAGGGTTTTTTGTAATATATACACTACCAAAAAACGGCAATTCCTTAATTTCTTTTTCAGGAAGATTCTCTACATTATTCGGATTAGCTATAAATTCTCTGGCATTTTGACGGAGCTGATGTATATCCATGGGTTTGTTTTCAACCAGCAGTTCATCGTGTTTATTAATAAGCACGACAAATACATTTCTTTCCTTGATCTTATCAGAAGTTTCCTCCTGTTGGTCTTCATCAGGAAGTCGGGGCAGTCGGCGTTGCAAACCGGTATCGACATCCATTGTAGTTGTAATCAGGAAAAAGATCAATAAAAGGAATGCGATGTCAGCCATCGAACCAGCGTTAATCGGTGATAATTCCTTTTTTCCCATAGTAATATTTTTAAAGGAGAACTAAATTATATAGTCCTCCGGTTATGTTATTTAAAATAGTTTGAGATTTCAGAGTACAGGATTGAAAGTACTGCCAAACCTGCAAGAATATAGGTTGTAAAAAGCCCTGTTCCCGCAACTTTAAGTATTCCCGGAACATTATCTGTTCCTGTATAGCCTGGTATTATCATCACCTCATTTGAAGAAAGTGTGTATGCAATAAAAATCAGTACAGCAACTCCAAGAAGAATAAATAAACCACTTTTTGCTGATTTGGGATTAGCAACGAGATTAATTATAGGAAATATCAATGCTAATCCTGCCGTAAGTATTATCAGCATAACAGCCCAGATAAGAATTTTTCCGGTAATTATCGGTTCTTCCATATTTGTACCTTCAGTCCCCGGAACCAGCTTGCCGAAGTAAAATAATGCGACAAGCACAATTGAGATCCCCATGAGAACATAAAGGATTATGGAAATTGTCTTTCTAATTGTATTATCCATAATTATCCTTATTTTTTAAGGTTGTGTTTTATAAGTATATCAATTAATGTAATGGATGAATCTTCCATGGAATTAACAAGGTTGTCTATTTTTGACAAGATGTAGTTATAGAATATCTGAAGAATAACGGCTATAATCAAACCGGTAACTGTAGTAATCAAAGCAATTTGAATACCACCGGCAACAAGTTGTGCAGATACATTACCAGCCATACGAATCTGGTCAAATGCAGTGATCATACCAATAACTGTTCCCATAAATCCCAACATCGGTGCAATAGCTATGAACAAGGATATCCATGAGAGATTTTTCTCGAGCAATCCCATTTGAACGCTTCCGTATGAAACAAGTGATTTTTCGGCAGCTTCAACCCCTTCATCAGCCCTGTTAAGTCCCTGGTAGAAAATGCTTGCAACAGGTCCGCGTGTATCACGGCAAACTTCTTTTGCAGCATCAATTCCGCCTGATTCAAGAGCAGACTCAACTTGACCAAGCAATTTCTCGGTATTAGTTGTTGCAAGATTAAGATAGATGATCCTTTCGATTGCGAGAGCAAGACCAAAAATAAGGCATAATAACAGAGCACCCATAAATGATGCGCCACCTTCAATAAATTTGGCTTTAATTTTTTTGTGTAATTCGCCTTTTACTTCAGCTTCGGCTTCGTCACTTTCAATGGCTACCGGCTCTTCAATTGCTGTTACTACAGTATCAACTGCGGCAGAATCTGCAACTTGTTCAACAGCCGTTGTGTCGACCGGTTCATCCTGAGCTAAAGCATTTATTGACGCTCCAAAGCTAAGCATCACAAGTACTGCTACAAATGCAAATAGTTTTTTCATGGTTTGATTTCAATTTAGTTATTAAAAATTTCGGTTTGCAATTTATTAATTTGTTTTTTGTTATCAAAACTTTATATTCGAATTTTCCTGCACTCCTGTTCTCATTCACGACCTTTCTGTTCTTATCCCCAATCTCCCGTTTTTAACATTTTCATCCTCAAACTCCGATTTTTTGCGGAGAGAGAGGGATTCGAACCCTCGGTACTGTTTCACACAGCACACACGCTTTCCAGGCGTGCACCTTCAACCGCTCGGTCACCTCTCCTCTATCTCTATGTTAAACCCCACGGATTCAGGTGGCACAAAATACGAAAAATATGTAAAAAAAAAGAGTTTGTTATGAAAAAGTATATTTGTAACTATTCAGTATCTTGAGTTAGGAATGCATAAATGCATAAATGCTTAAATGATTGAATGATTGAATGTTTAAATAGTGAAATAGTATATATGGAATGATGGAATAATGTCCCGAAAATCTTCCCGCTCCGCGGGATTAGATTTTCGAGGATCCTCGAAAAATTACAAAAATCGGAGATTTTTTATTTTTCGGGAGAATAATGGGAAGAAATTGCTGACTGCTGACTGTGGACTGCTGATTGCCGACTGCCCGCCCGCCTGCCTGAACTGCCGAACGGCAGGCAGGGATGACTCCGGTCGCCCGGGCCGACTAATAATTTATGAAACTATGTTTTTATTCAGTTTAAATAAATCCATAGCGTTTTGAGTAGTGATGTCAGCAATTTTTTCAATGGTTATATTATGAAGTTCGGCGATCTTTTGTGCGGTATAAACCAGGTATGAGCTTTCATTTCTTTTTCCGCGTTTTGGAACCGGAGCCAGGTATGGAGAATCAGTTTCAAGAACAATATGTTTAGGATTGATATCTTTTACTACCTTATCAAGTCCGGCGTTCTTAAAAGTAACAATCCCGCCTATGCCAAGTTTAAATCCCATTGCTATGGCACGGTTGCCCTGATCTAAATTACCGGTAAAACTATGAAATATTCCTTTTGGGTAATCAGGTTTAAATTCATCAAGTATTTGAAATACCTCATTAAATGATTCCCTGATATGGATAACTACAGGCAGGTGATTATCGATAGCCAGGGTAATTTGTTCTCTGAAAGCTTTCATTTGTTCTTTCCTGTAGGTATTATCCCAATAAAGGTCAATGCCAATTTCACCTACAGCAATAAAGGTCTTTTTTAGAAGATGCTCCTGAACATTTTTAAGTATATCACGGTAATTTTTTCTCACCGATGAGGGATGAAGGCCCATCATAGGAAAGCAAAAATCAGGGTATTTTTTTACAAGATCCATCATTGGTTTAACAGAACCGGTGTCTATATTAGGAAGATATATCTTTTCTATTCCCTGCCGGATAGCTCTGTTTATTACCTGGTCAAGGTCATTGTCGAATTCAGGCAAATACAGATGTGAGTGAGTGTCAATGAATTGCATAGCGGAGCTTTTATATGCTAAAATATGAAAAAATACTGCTTCATTTTAAAAACAGCATTTTCTCATTAATTAAATCATTTTTATTTTATGTTGTAAAATACATACAAAGGTGAAGTTTTTTAACTTCGAAAAGAAAAAATAAAGAAGATAATGTTCATATTTGCATGTATTGTTTTTTTCTGTTTACATAAAACCACAAAACAGAAACAGATTTAAAATACAAACAGTAGAAAATAAAAATCAATAATTACCCAAATAAAATCATATGTACTTATCAAAAGTTTCAACAGAACTGGAATCAATTGTTGATGCAAGTATAAGAAAACATGGCAAGTTTCTTATTGCCATTCTACAGGAAATACAGAAACATTACAATTATCTCCCCGAGGATGCAATAAAACTGGTTGCAGATAAATTAAACATGCCTCTTCGTGATATTTATGGAGTTGCCAGTTTTTATAAAACTTTAAGCTTTAAGCAAAAAGGGAAGCACATAATAACTACATGCACTGGTACTGCATGTCATGTTCGCGGTGGTTCGAGAATTGTCGACGCAATAACCAAAGAATTAGGCATAAACCCGGGTGAAACTACTAAAGACTTATTGTTTACACAGGAAACGGCGGCTTGCCTGGGTTGTTGTGCTATGGGACCTATTGTTGTTGTGGATGGTATTTATCACTCTAATGTCAAACCAACAATGATTAAGAAAATTATTGAACAGACAAAAGCCGGCATAAAAAAGACCGATATAGAAAAATATAAACATATTTTTCCTGTTAAGGTTAGTTGTCCACGATGCAACCACAGCTTAATGAGCACTGAACACCTTATTGATAATTACCCGTGCATTCATATTACTATATCATTCGGTCGTAAACACGGGTGGCTAAGACTATCTTCGCTTTATGGTAGTTATAGTATTGAATCAGAGCATGAAATACCAATGGATACTGAACTAAACTGTTTTTGCCCCCATTGTCACACAGAGTTAACCAGTAGTTTTGAGTGTCCTGTATGTGGTGTAAATATGGTTCCCCTGATGATTCGTGGTGGTGGAACTGTGCACTTCTGTCCTCGTCGCGGTTGTCTAGGACATATATTGGATGTTTAATTTTTATTTAGCAATTTGCTATTACTATATTAAGGATAAGGGAATATGAAAAAAAACTCATCTGTTGAAGATTTTATCAGTTTTCGGAAACTTATTATGATTGAAAATGAGGAAAAAAAGCCCTGTTTGATATTATGTGCAGGTACAGGAGGTCAGGCAAGCGGGTCGAATGACATAATGCGTATGATAAAACGCTATATAATCGAACAAGATCTTCATGATAAAATATCACTCAGGATAACCGGTTGTTTAGGTTTTTGTGAAATGGATCCTTTTATTATAGTTGAACCAGGCAATAATGTATATCCCAAAATAAGCATAGATGATGTACCGAAAATTATTGATGCAGCAATTGACGGAAAGGTTATTAAAGAGATGCTTTACAGGCAGCCGGGTGATGTTAAGAGATACGATTCGCAACAAGATATTCCTTTTTTCAAGAATCAAACCCGCACAATTTTAGGAAAAAATCAGAATGTTGACCCAATAAGAATCTACAACTATATTAATGACGGAGGGTATGCAGCATTTGAAAAGGTAATATCCGATCCGACACCCGATTGGATAATTGAGGAGATTAAGAAAGCTGAGCTCAGGGGTCGTGGAGGAGCGGGATTTCCAACAGGCAGGAAATGGGAAGCCGCACGAAAATCAGGTAATAATTCACAACAAAAATTCATCGTATGTAATGCAGATGAAGGAGATCCGGGCGCTTATATGGATCGTAGTCTTTTAGAAGGCAATCCTCATCTGATTATTGAAGGTATGATAATTGCCGGGATAGCAATTGGCGCTACACAAGGTTATATTTATGTGCGAAGCGAATATCCGTTAGCAATTAAACACTCAATGATCGCTATACGTCAGGCACATGATATTGGCATACTCGGGAAAAATATACTTGGTACCGGTATTGATTTTGATATTGAAATTGTTCGTGGTGCAGGAGCTTTTGTTTGCGGAGAAGAAACTGCCCTTATCAAATCAATTGAAGGACAAATGGGCCAACCAAAACAAAGACCTCCGTATCCTGTTAACAAGGGAATTTGGGGAAATCCTACTTGCATAAATAATGTGGAAACTCTCGCGAATGTACCGGTAATAATCAGCAATGGGGCAGATGAATATATCAAAGTTGGTATACCGGGTAACAGGGGAACCAAAATATTTTCACTTGTAGGGAAAATAAAAAATACCGGACTGGTTGAAGTTCCTTTAGGAACAACAATAAATAAGGTGGTATATGATATAGGTGGCGGTCCTTCGGGAAAAGCAAAAATTAAAGCAATACAAACCGGTGGTCCTTCAGGCGGCTGTATACCTAAAGAAATGTTCGACCTTCCAATTGATTATGAGAGCCTGAATAAAGTAGGTTCTATTATGGGATCTGGGGGCATGATTGTGATGGATGAAAACATCTGTATGGTGGATATTGCAAAATATTTTACTAATTTCCTTCAGGAAGAATCCTGTGGAAAATGCTCAACATGCAGGGAAGGCACCAAAAGAATGAATGAGATACTGACAGATATTACCGATGGTCGTGGTACGTTGGATGATTTAACATTACTTGAAGAATTAGGACCGGTAATTAAAGATGCATCAATGTGCGGACTTGGTCAGACTGCTCCTAATCCTGTTTTGGCAACTATTAAATATTTTAGAGAAGAATATATTGACCATATTGTAAAGAAAAAATGTAAAGCGACTGTATGTAAGGAAATTGTTTCTTCCCCATGTCAGTATACCTGTCCGATTAATACGGATGTTCCTGTTTACGTTGCTTTGATAGCTATGCAAAAATATGGTGAAGCTCTGGAAGTTATTAAAGATGAAAACCCGTTTGCCTCTGTTCTTTCACGTGTTTGCCATCATCCATGTGAATATAAATGTAAGGCAGGTGAAGGCGGGGATCCTGTTGCTATAAGAGATCTCAAAAGATTTGCTACTGATTATGGAATAGAGAATAATTTATATTCTACAACTGAACCTGTTAAAAAGACCAATGGTATAAAAGTAGCTGTTATAGGTTCAGGTCCCGCAGGACTCACATGCAGTTTTTATCTTTCAAAAAAGGGTTATGAGGTTACAGTTTTCGAAAAAGAATCGGTAATAGGTGGAATGCTTGCTCTTGGGATACCGGAATACAGATTACCCAGGGAAATACTGAAGGCTGATCTTAATTATATTAAAAGTGCCGGAATGGAGATAAAAACAAATTCTGCGCTTGGTAAAGATTATACTTTAGATAGTTTGTTCAATCAGGGTTATAAGGCTGTATTTCTTGCTACCGGTTCGCATCAATCATTGAAACTTGATGTACCCGGTGAGGAAATTGAGGGTGTAATTCCGGGCATGCAAGCACTTTCAGCATTAAATCTTGGGAAGAAAATAGAACTTGGGAAACGAGTGGGGATTATAGGTGGAGGGAATACCGCAGTTGATGCTGCCAGGCGTGTGTTGCGTGCAGAAATATCAGAAAGTGTAACCATGATTGATGCTGCAAGGAGCGCATTACGTACCACAAAACCCGAAAGTGTTACAATATTCTACAGGAGAACTATTGATGAAATACCTGCATATAAAGAAGAGTTAGACGGAGCAGGGGATGAAGGGATAAAAATTGAATATTTAACAACTCCGAAAAGATTAATTTCAAGTAAAGGAAAATTAAAAGCCTGTGAATTCATAAGAATGAAGTTAGGCGATATAGATGAATCGGGCAGAAGAAGCCCGGTGCCGATAGAAGATTCTGAATTTATTGTTGAACTGGATACTCTTATTGTTTCAATAAGCGAAAGTCCTGATATTTCATTCCTGAAAAATGAGGGGCTTGAGTTTTCAAAATGGGATACAATCTTAATTGACCAGGAAACCTGTCTTACTAAAAAACCGGGGATCTTTGCCGGGGGTGATGTGGTTACCGGTCCTAATACTGTTGTTGATGCTGTTGCCGCGGGGAAAATTGCTTCAGAATCTATTGATCAATATTTAACAGGGAAAGAGGTAAAACGGGAGTATAAACTAACCCGTCCTTCAAGATATATTGAACCTTTCGAGTTTTCGGACGAAGAACTGGATGAATTATTATCAGCCAAACGATCGGAAATGCCTCTTTTGTCTTCTGAAAAGAGAAAGTACAATTTAATGGAGGTGCATCAGGGATTAACTGAAGAACAGGCAATTAAAGAGGCGAAAAGATGCCTGAGATGCGAACTTGAAACAGAAGATGGTAAGAAGTTTTTAAAGAGCCATGAGGGAGTGAAGAATGGAACGATGGAATGATGGAAGAAGGGAATAGAGGGAATAAAAGGA
>JAUXED010000175.1 GCA_030618105.1 Bacteroidota bacterium
ATATTATGAAATGTTCCACAAACCCAAATCGTACCATTTGCTTTCAAAATTCGCTTACTTTCTGACAACCATTTCTTATTGAAATTATGAATAGATTCAATATTACGTGATTTATCCCACTCCCCTTTATCTACACATACTTTTTTCCCACTACTACATGTTATACCGCCAGATGATAAAAAATAGGGCGGATCTGCAAAGATAAGATCAACACAATTGTCTGGTATATGCGGTAGAAATGAGAATGTATCTAAGTTATATAATTTAATTTTATTCTCAAAATCATAATAAAATGGTGAAAAATTACTTTCAGCAATTTTTAACTGTACATCAAACTCAAAATTATTGTTATAATACTTCATATGATTTAATCATGACCAATAGCTTAACCAGGGGGAGGGATTAGCGTTGTGAGTCCGGTAGCGCAGGGTTATGTGGGTGTAAATCATTTGCCTTTGATGATTTGCCCTATGAACCTTTTTACCTGGTTGTTTATCTGGCTTTTCCATTCCGGAGCGTCATAATTACTCAAAGCACGGCATTCTGTAATCAGCTCTCTGATCTTATTTGGAGTTAGTCCCCCAGCTTTAAAGCCGGCTTCAAAGAGTTTGGAAAAATCATCAAGCCTGAGCGGAATAATCTGAAGCGGGAGTTTACTATCATCCGGCTTGTACCAGTTACCGCTTTTAAATGTTTCAGCGGTGTTGCTGTCTATGTTTAAAGCTATAAATAGTCCATATACTCGTTTGCCTGTATTTTCGTGTTGCTCGGCTATTTCGGCAACGTGGCGACGTACCGGCTCACCTTCAACGGCTTCCTGCCGGGATGATGAGGTTAATGTTACTTCTACAACCAGAACATAATCTTCGAATTCAAAGATGAGATCGGGACCTCTGCCAGGCGCTGGTGCGACTGGTAAGAAATCCTGGTCAATTTTAAATCGTCTGGCTTCCCAAGGTTTATTTGTCAGTGAATTAATGGCTAAAAAAGCTCTCCAAAGAATCCACTCAAAGTAAGCCGGCGCTTCTCCGCGTGGTATGCTTATCACTTCATCCTGGAAAGAAATTTTCTTGCCCGGTTTTTCAAGAGCAAGCATGTAGCATAAGATTTCTTCCCAATTTATAATTTGTTTATCTGCAAATTCGTTTTCTTTTATCCGGCTTAATTGCCCTTCTATGTCATAGCGAATGTTTGAGAGTTCTTGCGGGGTTTTATCTTCAAGTTTCGGGAGGGCGATTTTTTCACCAAATTTTTTGATATTACCGACTAATGATTTGATAACAGTTTGTGCTGTTTCTCTGTTATCAGTTGGCAATGTGGCTCCTGTCCATATTTCTTTTATGTATGTATTGTCATCATAGACTGTAAATTCATCTTCAAGAAGTTTTTCAACCAGGATGCGTTTTTCCGGTAAAATTGTTATTCCTCTGCCGGAAGATTGAAACAGACCTGTGGCCTTAAGATATCGAATATTTAAGTCGGCGTAATCTTTAAGAGTTCTTGCCCTTGTTATGTTGCCGCTTGTTGCTTTTAGCCTCATTTCCTGATCGAATCTTTTTTTGTTGGCACTCTTTTTTCTTTCTTCTCTGTATTTGAGGATGTTGTTTGTGATGTTTTCGTAACCGTTTTCGGGAGTTGTTAATTGCAAAACCGCCATTTCCCAAAACTTTATTACTGGCTCAACTTCTTTGTTTTCGAGATTTTTTAAGATTTCAAGTATATGGCGTAATGGTGAAAATTGTTTAACTTTGTATCGAGGTTCAAATACAGATGGTATGCGGTATGCTGCCAATGCTCTTAAAAAACATTCTTGCTGTGCGGGTATTGTATCGGCATTGATAAGATTGATTCCGTTTGGGGTCACTTCATATGGCATCCCCGAAAAATCGGGGTGTTCTTTGATAAAATCTTTATATTTCGGGTCTATTCCTTTTTGGTGTCCTCTGGTAAGATGTTGAATCACAAAACCTAATTGGGCAAGGGCACTTCTCCATTTTCTTCCTAAATCGCTAAAGTCCTGTGAATCGTCCTGCTCAATTCGTTCAGCTTTTAAGATTTCCTTTTCATGAAGTAATCTTGCAAATCCACTTTCTCTGTCTTTTCCTACCAGATTGCCATGATATTCTGAATGCGCCAAAGCAATTAAAGCGTCTCTTAAACGGTAAGGGGTTCTGACTGTTGTGTTGCCTATGTGCCATGGATTTGCCATAATCAAAAACCTACAAACAGGTATTCCCGCACCTTGTTATTATTGTCGTTGATTTTGTGTCCCTGGTTTCCTGCGCTGTATCGATAGTCTATCGAAACAACCTCGACCTGGCTTTTATATTTTGCCATGAGGTTTGTCAGTTCTTCCTGATTCGGGAAGGAATTCGATGAATAGGAAACGATTAGAATACTGTCTTTAAATTTCCGAAACAGTTTGTCAAATGCATCATGTGCTCCTGTCCTTGAATTGAAGGGGGTGGGATAGCTTTTAAATTTTCGGGTTTTCGTATGCCATTGCATTTCCACACCTTTCCAGTTACATGCCAATCCTTCAACAAAATGATACCGTCTGACATATTCATTATCGGAATATGGGCTATAATAAGGCGGGTCAATATAGACTAAATCCGGCTTTAACCGGATAGTCATGGCGTCTCCGCACCTGGCTTTATTCCCTTTGCTGTTATCGAAAACAGCCTGATTTATACATTTGACAGCTTTTAAAATGTGTTCTTTCAGAGATAAGCGGAGGTCTTTCCGTCCGTCATCATACCTATGTCCGGTATAGGTAAAGATTCCCCTGGGGCGTTTTTTTAGGCAGGCACGTATAAGTGCAGATATGGCTA
>JAUXED010000043.1 GCA_030618105.1 Bacteroidota bacterium
AGCGAGATAGAGACGCCTGAAAAGCCAAAAGAAGAGAAAAAAGATCAGGAAGTAAGCAAGATAGAGACTCCTGAAAAGCCAAAAGAAGAGAAAAAAGATCAGGAAGTAAGTGAGAAAGAGACTCCTGAAAAACCAAAAGAAGAGAAAAAAGATCAGGAAGTAAGTGAGAAAGAGACTCCTGAAAAGCCAAAAGAAGAGAAAAAGGAAGAAGACGGGAAGAAAGAATAATTTGATTAAGATCATGTTTCCCCCTTATAATGGATCCTGAAAATGTTTATTGGCTTGGAACTATTAGCAAAACCCGCGGAGCGGGCTGTTCTTTAGTACTCAAACTTGACAATAAGATTTCTGAAAAATTTTATGAAATGGAATCCGTTTTCCTTGAAATAGAAGGACTTCTGGTTCCTTTTTTTATTAATATTGCAGAACCTCTTGACCAAAAGAATATTTTACTGAATTTCGATTCTGTAAGCACTGAAAATCAATGTAAGGATTTAATTGGATGCAAAGTTTACACTGATTTTTCTGATGTAATTATCCCTGACGAAAAAAAATCTCAGTATAACTACCTTATAGGTTTCACTCTATGGGATCACAAATATGGAAATGTTGGGAAAATAGCTGAAATTTTGTTCTATCCGGACAATCCTGTTTTCCAGGTTAAGCAGGATCAAAAAGAGATCATGGTCCCACTACATGAAGATCTGATTATCGAAATCGATTTACACAAAAAGCTGGTAAAAGTTAATCTGCCTGAAGGGCTACTTGATTTGTAAGCCTCAGCCTCAGCCTTCTTTGTCAAGTTTTTCATACACAGAATTCTCACTAATAAACTCCGGAACAATCATCTTCATTTCCCTAACAATATCAAATGTGTCCTTCCCTTCAAAATTTATTAACTGATCTGTTTTTTTCTTTACCGACTTAAAGTCATTCTGCAGTACTTTGGCTATCATTATCTTTGAATTGTGTGTAGGGATAGTATTTTCTTTGTTGTTCAGTAATTCTTCATACAATTTTTCTCCCGGTCGCAAACCAGTGATATTCAAACGAATGTCCTTACCCAGTTCCAACCCTGATAAACGTATCATCTTCTTTGCAAGATCAATTATCTTCACTGATTTTCCCATGTCAAAGATAAATATCTCCCCCCCTTTACCCATTACACTAGCTTCAAGAACAAGCTGACATGCCTCGGGTATAGTCATAAAATACCTGGTCACCTCCTGGTGCGTTACTGTAACCGGTCCACCATTTTCGATCTGTTTTTTAAACCTGGGAATAACTGAGCCATTTGATCCTAATACATTCCCAAACCGGGTTGTGATAAAACTGGTTTTCATATGTTTGTTAAGGCTCTGAATATAAATTTCTGCTATTCTTTTCGAAGCCCCCATTACATTTGTAGGATTAACAGCTTTATCTGTTGATATCATAACAAACTTACTGACATCATAACTTACCGATAAGTCAGCAAGAATTTTAGTGCCCAAAACATTGGTGCGAATTGCCTCTTCAGGATTGTTCTCCATCATCGGAACATGCTTATAAGCAGCAGCATGATAAACAATCTCGGGCTTGTATTTTTCAAAAATCCTTATTAATCGTTCCCTGTTTGCAATATCACCCAGTACAATTTGAAAATCATAAAACTTTAATCGTTCCTGAAGTGAAAGTTCATGTAAATAGAGTGGCGATTCAGCCTGATCGAACAAAATAATTTTTTTTGGATGATACTTCGTAAGTTGTTTTACTATCTCGCCTCCAATGGATCCCGCAGCTCCGGTCACTAAAACACACCTGCCTGAAGTTTGTTGTCTTATTTTTTTTTCATCCAACTTAATTGGGGGACGTTCCAGCAAATCTTCTATCTTAAATTCCTTTATCTGTTTAAAACTTAATTCGCCATTAATCCATGTGCTTGCTTCAGGTATTGTAAGAACTTTAATATCATATTGCAAGCAGATGTCAATAAGAGCTTCTCTTTTTTCAGGATCAATATTTTTTTCAGTAATTATTATCCTTGATATTTCATTCTTTTTAAGTATTTCGGGTAATTCTTTCTCGTGACATATTCTAACCCCTTCAAGTTTGTTTCCCCAATTCGAATTATCAATATAATAAAGCACCTTAAATTTAGCTCTTTCATCCCTGTCAAGAGTTTGTTTTGTAGTTGCTCCCAAAGGCCCTGCCCCATAAATAATAATATTTGCTCGTTGAGATGAAGGGTTATTGATTTCGAGATATAGCGATTTAATAAAAAGCCGTGAAGTGGACATTACAAAAACAGTAATCAGAAAATCAATTATTAGAATACCATATGGTATCAGGTTTACCCCCAGGAACAGTTTATTCCATGCTACATTTCCGATAACAAGTATAAACGTACCGAATAAAACTACCATAATTGTTCTCTCGGTATCCTTAGCACTGGTATAACGAATAAGCCCGGCATAAGACCGGAATAACACAAAACTGACCGCACGAATAAATAATACATATGGAATTACAAATGTTATTGTATCAAGATATTCCTGGGGGATCTCAAAATTAAAGCGCAGAAGGTGAGCCAGAGAAATGGAAAAAAAACAAATAAATAAGTCAATCAGGAATACAATCCACCGGGGAGTATGTGATCGGTTAAAAATGCGATTGGATTTACTTAATAATTTACTTATCATTTAATAAACTTTTCAAAGAAAAATGAATATAGTTATAAAGAACCGGTTCGGATATTAAATAATAACTCAAATTTACATAAAAAAACTGCAGCAGGAGAAAAAAATACTCGTCTTTATTAAGAACTAAAACTTTTTGACATGAAAACATCAGGAAAAAGCATGACCGGTCTATCAAGTCATTTATTTCCTGATATTAATTATCTTCCCCTGTTCATCAACTTTGCAAATTGTTGAAGGAATACTGCGGGTGTAATCATTCTGCCTCCATCTCACCACGTAATCTGCTTCCATGATAATGTCATCTTCAATCTCAGAGAAATTCCCGGGATTCGGACTCCCGCTGATATTGGCGGATGTTGAGACCAAAGGCTTACCAAACCGGCGAATAAGTTCCGAACAGAATGGATCTTTTGTAATTCTTATTCCTATTGACTGGTCATCTGCAAGAATGTTTTGTGGTAAGTTTTGTGCCGATGGATAAATAACTGTGACAGGAGAAACAGAAGATTCTATCAATTTTTTTGCCTCCGCAGGAATTCCGGATACATACTTGCTTACTTCTTCAATCCTATCCAATAAAATAAGCATACTCTCTTTATCTTTCCGGTTTTTTATCTCAAATATCCTGTCAATAGCTATTGCATTGGTAGCATCACAACCTAATCCCCAGATTGTATCTGTCGGATATAATATAACTCCTCCGTTTAAAAGTACTTTCAACGAATTTATAATGTCGTTTTCCATGCCTACACAATTTTTTTATAAACCTCAATCATGTTTTTAGCAATTTTCTCATTTGTAAAGTTTTGAGCATAAGTATAACCTTCACTAACCACTTTTTCCCTGAAAGGGGTATCTTTCAATAGCTTTAAAATTGCATCAGCAAGTTCTTCAGCATTTACCGGATCAATATAAACTGATCCCGGACCACCTGCTTCAGGAAAACATCCCGTTTTTGATGTTATAACAGGAGTTTTTGAAAAAAGTGCTTCCTGGATCGGGATCCCAAACCCTTCAAAAATACTCGGGTAAATAAATATTTTTGCGTTCTGGTAAAAAACAGGAAGTTCATTAGTATCAACATGTTTAATAAACCGAATATTTTTCATGTCATTATTCCGGATATAATTTATTACCCGTCCGGTATAAGAAGTGTGCCTTCCCACAACCACAAGAGGAATATTCAGATTACTGAGTTTAAGTGCTTTGACTATTGTAAAAAGATTTTTACGCTTTTCCACCGTCCCGACATATAAGAGGTATTCATCAGGTATTGAATACTTTTTCCTGACCCTGGAAACTTGTTCAGTGTCGGCTTTTTTCTGAAAAACAGTGTTACATCCCTGATAAACTACATCAATTTTACCCGGATCTATTCCAAAAAATTCAATAATATCATTTTTTGTTTGCTTACTAATGGCTATAATTCTGTCTGCATCCCTGCAACTCCTCCTGAATTTCACTTCATAAATCTTCCTGTCTATAAAAGGATACCATTCCGGAAATCTCAGAAAAATCAGATCATGAATAGTCACAACCGATTTAATTCCTGACTTTTTTATGCTAAATGGAATTTCATTACTAAGCCCATGATACAGATCAATCCGGTCGCTCTTTAACTGATTTGGTAACATAACGCTTCTCCAGAAAAAGGGAAGTTTTCTGCCAATATAATTCATTGGTTTACAAACAGAAACAGATGAACCGGTTGTAAAATCAACCTTTGGTATTCCTGGCGGAGTGTATAGAAAATAAGTGTGTTCACTATAATTACCTGTCAGGATTGATATGGTATCACGACTGTAGTTTCCTAATCCGCTCTTATTAAAAAATGCACGTTTTGCATCAAATCCTATTCTCATTATCAAAAATATAGTTTAACTGTTATTTTAATAGTAAATAATTATTTCATGATTCTAATTAATACCTTTATTTAAAATGCATAAATGATTAAATGCTTAAATGCCTAAATATGCAATTGTCTGAAAATAAATTATTTACATAAGCAATATGGGTATTTGTATTTAAAATAGCTCTTATATTTTCTCATTCAATCATTCAATCATTCAATCATTCTCTTATTTAAGCATTCACTCATTATAACTTTTGTTTAATATATTCCACTAAAATTAGTGGTAGCACCAACAATATTAGACAACTACATTAAAATCTCTTAAAGCATCATTTAAGGATGTTTTCAGATCGGTTGATTTTTTTCTTTTGCCGATTATCAAAGCACAGGGAATCTGAAACTTCCCGGCAGGAAATTCTTTTGTATAGCTACCCGGTATTACCACTGACCCGGATGGAATTAATCCTTTTGAACTAACAGGTTCCCTTCCGGTAACATCAATTATCCTGGTGCTTTTTGTCAGTACTACATTTGCTCCGAGCACAGCCCCCTTTTCAATCCTAACTCCCTCAACAACAATACATCTTGATCCGATAAAGCAATTATCCTCAACAATTACCGGCGCAGCATGAACAGGCTCAAGCACTCCACCTATTCCTACTCCTCCGCTCAAATGAACGTTTTTACCAACCTGAGCACATGAACCAACAGTGGCCCATGTATCGACCATTGTTCCTTCATCAACATATGCCCCGATATTCACGTAAGAAGGCATCAATATTACACCTTTCCCAAGAAACGATCCATAACGGGCAATAGCATGTGGAACAACACGTATACCAAGTTGGTCATATCCTTTCTTAAGTTTGATTTTATCATGGAATTCAAAAGGGGGTACTTCAGTGAGTTCCATTTTTTGAATTGGGAAATACAAAATAACAGCCATTTTAACCCATTCGTTTACAACCCATTCATCATTGGCTGGCGAAGCAACCCTGATTTTCCCCTGATCCAGGAGATCAATAACCTCCCTGATACAAGTTTGGACATTTTTATCCTTTAATAATTTTTTGTTTCCCCAGGCTTGCTCAATCGTCTTTTTGTAAGCTTCCATTGTTTCTTTTTGTAAATTTAAAAACGAAATAAGAATTCTAAAAAATCCATACCATGAAAATAGGAAAAATTTCTCTTAAGCTCATCCTTTTCATTCTTTTATGTCTTTCATGGATTTCTTTTTCATAGATCAATCTTACGTATCAGGGTCAAGAAGTAATTTAGAATGAATATAAACTAACTATGCTACTTGATTTTCATATGTTCATGTTTTAAATTTGGTTTATGATTTAAAGAGTATCTGTTCAATAAAATAAATTTAAAAAGATGGAAAAATATTTTTATTTCTCAGCCACTCCAGAGTCCTTAGTTGCCTCTCATTTGTCGCCTTATAAATTTGGAAATTACCTTGCTGTGGGAACAAAAAAAAGGATAAAAGGCCAGGCTATTTTCTTTGAAATTGATCCTGATAAAGTGAATTGGCTTCCCTGGGATTATATTGATAAAAAATTATTGCCATACGAAGATGGAGAGCCAAAACGGTCTGTTTTTTTATCTATTTACAGAGTTTTGGAAAATTTACCATTGAATGCTTTGCTTGATCTTTATCTTGTTACCGATGATGGTAAAGTATTGGGATTGCAAAAATCTGATTTTAAAATGCAGAAGGAAAAAATCGTACATCTTTATCAGCAATTTATTCCCAACAGGACCAGGGTTGCCAGCAGGCTTTCTCCACCCGAATTCATGAAATTTTTAACCGATACATCAAAACCTGTTTCCTCACCAAAATTATTTTTTGTGGAATTGAAATTAAATAAATTGGCCAAAGATCCAGAAGCTTCTCTTAATAATTTACCTTATACCAATCCGGATCATTTGAGAGATTGTCTGATTCGTCTTCAGCACTTGCCTGAACGACCAACAAAAACAGTTATCCGAAATTTTAAAGAAGATTTATCCTTTCGTACTTTAAAAGATGGGTTTTTTATAGGTGATCAGGAAACCTTTATTTTTTATCCTTTTCCTTCTAGTGAAGAACTTGAAGATAAATATTATTCCTGGTGGCGGTCGGCTTTGGTTCATAGTTTTTAAATCAATTTTATCATAGAACTCAAATGGGGGAATAGTGGTGACTTTTATTTCTTACATTAAAAAATACAATGAAAATGCATCCTATTCTAAGTTAATTATATATTTTTGAAAATTGTAATATTTATTTATACCTCGCACAATTTTGACGTGTATAATAAATATTGTTTCAATTACTAATTGCCTGGAAACTGGAAATGAATTCTGACTACAAAAATCCCTTCACGGAATAAAACTATAAATAAATACAATTATCAATAATGTTTAATTAAAAATCTGACTAGTATGATTAGTAAATTGTTTTGGGTTGTACCTGTTGCATCTGTTATTGCTTTGTTCTTCGCCTGGTATTTTTTCAGGCAGATCATGAAGGAAAGTGAAGGCACTGACGTAATGAAAAGGATTGCCAAACACGTAAGAAACGGAGCTATGGCATATATTAAACAACAATATAAAATTGTTGCTCTGTTTTTCCTTGTTATGACAATCCTCTTTGCCGTTTTAGCATATGGTTTCCACCTCCAGAACGGATGGGTTCCATTCGCTTTCCTAACAGGTGGATTTTTCTCGGGCCTGGCCGGTTTTATTGGAATGCGCACTGCCACGTATGCCTCTGCAAGAACTGCCAATGCCGCAAGAAAATCTTTGAACCAGGGGTTAAGAGTCGCTTTTCGCAGCGGAGCTGTAATGGGTCTTGTTGTTGTAGGCCTCGGACTTCTGGATATTTCCCTCTGGTTTATAGTACTTAATGCTGTTTATCCTGCAGCTGAAAATTCCCATCATCTCCAGATAATAACCACTACTATGCTGACATTCGGTATGGGAGCTTCCGCACAGGCTCTGTTTGCCAGGGTTGGTGGCGGAATATACACTAAGGCGGCTGACGTTGGCGCTGATCTTGTTGGAAAAATTGAGGCGGGAATACCTGAGGATGATCCCAGAAACCCGGCAACAATTGCTGATAATGTTGGTGATAATGTTGGTGATGTGGCCGGTATGGGAGCAGACTTATATGAGTCATACTGCGGTTCTATCCTTGCCACTGCCGCTTTGGGAGCAGCTGCATTTATCGGTGATACAGAAGTACAGTTCAAAGCAGTAATAGCACCAATGCTTATAGCTGCCGTGGGAATTGTATTATCTATTCTCGGAATATATATGGTAAAAACCAAAGAAGGAGCTACCCAAAAGAATTTGCTTAATTCACTTTCACGGGGTATTAATACAAGTTCAATACTTATTGTTCTCGGAGCTCTTGGTGTTTTGTGGTTGCTTGATATCCAAAACTGGGTAGGCGTTTGGTTAGCAATGGTCGTAGGCCTTTTAGTCGGGATAGTTATTGGCAAATCAACCGAGTATTTCACTTCAGAGGAATATAGTCCTACACGAAAAATTGCAAAAAGCTCTGATACCGGACCAGCCACATTGATCATCTCCGGACTTGGGATTGGAATGATCTCTACTTTCATACCTGTCATTTCTGTAGTTCTGGGAATTATTTTTGCTTTTCTATTTGCTTCAGGCGGTGATTTAGCCAATTCAAAGATGGGTTTGTATGGAATTGGTATTGCTGCAGTCGGTATGCTGTCAACACTGGGAATTACCCTGGCTACCGATGCTTATGGCCCGGTAGCTGATAATGCCGGAGGAAATGCAGAAATGAGTAAACTGGATCCTGAAGTAAGAAAAAGGACTGATGCTCTTGATTCGTTAGGAAATACAACTGCTGCTACAGGAAAAGGATTTGCAATCGGATCAGCTGCTCTTACAGCTTTGGCACTGCTGGCTTCATACATTGAAGAACTTAAAGTTGGTATCCACAGACTTTTTGAAAGCACTACCTCATACATCTTCCCTAACGGATTTGAAATAACCGATCCATTTCAACTTGATAATATCACAATGGGTGATTTTATGACATACTTCCAGGTACACCTGATGAATCCTATAGTCCTTGTTGGTGTTTTTATTGGCTCAATGATGGTTTTTCTCTTCTGCGGATTGACAATGAATGCTGTTGGAAGATGTGCCGCCAAGATGGTTGCTGAAGTTCGACGCCAGTTCAGGGAGATCGCAGGTATTATGGAAGGGACAACTGAACCTGAGTATGCCAAGTGTGTAGCTATTTCAACAAAAGGTGCACAGATTGAAATGATCCTGCCATCTTTTCTTGCAATCATTGTTCCAATACTGGTTGGCTTGATATTCGGTGTTCCCGGGGCTATCGGATTACTTGTTGGCGGACTGGGAACCGGATTTGTGATGGCAGTATTTATGGCAAACACAGGTGGTGCCTGGGATAATGCTAAAAAATATATCGAATCGGGTAATCTTGGAGGAAAAGGATCCGAAGCACATAAAGCTGCTGTTATCGGTGATACTATCGGTGATCCGTTTAAAGACACCTCCGGACCAAGCCTTAACATACTGATAAAACTGATGAGTATGGTTACAATTGTTATGGCAGGTGTTACTGTTGCATTTACTATTATTTGATTTGTAATATTTTTTCAAGAAAATTTTGATAATTAATATTTATCTCTACATTTGACGTTCAAATTCAAGTAGAAAATGTATAAAAACATCTTCATTCTCAACCTTTTTATTATTAATATCCTTTACGGATATTGAGGGTGAGAAAGGTATGTTTTAAAAAAACAATAAAAAATAAAGCCGTTCTCACAGAAAGAGAGCGGTTTTTTTTTGTCAATAAATAAAGCAATGGAATTAAGAAGTCATCGTACAACAGCAGGAAGGAATATGGCCGGAGCGAGAAGTCTGTGGCGCGCTAACGGAATGAAGGAAGAGCAATTTGGTAAGCCGATAATTGCTATTGTTAATTCATTTTCACAGTTTGTTCCGGGTCATACTCATCTACACAATGCAGGTCAGCTTGTAAAGTCATGGATAGAAAAACAGGGTTGCTTTGCCGCCGAATTCAATACTATTGCAATTGATGATGGTATTGCAATGGGCCATGAAGGAATGCTCTACTCGCTTCCCTCCCGCGAACTGATTGCCGATAGCATTGAATATGTTTGTAATGCTCATATGGCAGATGCCATGGTATGTATAAGTAATTGTGATAAAATTACTCCCGGGATGCTGATGGCAGCAATGAGACTGAATATCCCGACAATTTTTGTTTCCGGTGGTCCAATGGAAGCCGGAGTTGTTAATGACAAGCATTATGACCTTGTTGATGTAATGGTCATGGCCGGAGATCCATCCGTGAGTGATCCTTTTTTAAATGAGATTGAAAAGGCTGCCTGTCCAACTTGCGGTTCCTGCTCAGGGATGTTTACTGCTAATTCCATGAACTGTCTTAATGAAGCCCTCGGTCTTGCTCTTCCCGGAAACGGAACCATTATTGCTACCCACAAAACCCGGTTAAGGTTGCTTGAACAGGCTGCTAACCTGATTGTTAAATTAACCTACCGGTACTATAAGAATGGCGATACCTCTATCTTACCCCGGTCAATTGCAACAAGAGAAGCATTTCTTAATGCTATGTCTCTGGATATTGCCATGGGAGGCTCAACAAATACAGTATTACATTTGCTGGCTATTGCTAATGAAGCTGAGGTTGATTTCAGAATGACAGACATTGACAGGTTATCCAGACAGGTACCAACATTATGCAAAGTATCACCCAGTTCAGATTACCATGTTCAGGATGTTAACAAAGCCGGTGGGATACTGTCAATTATGGGAGAACTTGAAAAGGGAGGGCTTATTAATACTTCGGTTGGAAGAATTGATTTTCCAAACCTTAAAGATGCTATCAATGCATTTGATATTCAAAGAAAAACAGTTACAGGTGAAGCAATCAATATTTTCAGGAGTGCACCAGGAAATGTAAAAAGTCTTGAAATGGGTTCCCAGGATAAGACATATAGTAACCTTGACACAGATCGGAAAAAGGGTTGTATCAGGGATATTAATAACGCCTATTCCCGGGATGGAGGGCTTGCTGTTCTTTATGGTAACATTGCCAGGGATGGATGCATTGTGAAGACTGCGGGTGTTGATCCTTCCCTTTTTTATTTCCGCGGTGAAGCAAAGATATATGAGTCACAGGAGGAAGCTTGTAGTGATATTTTAAACGGTGAAGTTAAGGCGGGTGATGTAGTTGTGATAAGGTATGAAGGACCAAAAGGGGGACCGGGGATGCAGGAAATGCTCTACCCGACTTCATACCTTAAGTCGAGGAATTTAGATAAAAAGTGTGCCCTGATTACAGATGGCAGGTTCTCTGGCGGAACATCCGGTCTTTCCATTGGCCATATATCACCTGAAGCTGCTGCCGGCGGGGAACTTTCACTGATTCGAAATAATGATGTAATAGAAATTAATATAGAACAAAGAACAATAAACGTTAAACTAACTGACCAGGAAATTTCAGAGAGATTGAATAAGGAAGAAAAAAAAGGCACTATGGCATTTAAACCCAAAAACCGTGATCGTCATATTTCTACTGCTTTAAAATCTTATGCACAAATGGTTACTTCTGCAAATAAGGGCGCTGTCAGAGAAATATAACGATTTGATCCATCAAATTAATAACCACTGTCCAAAAACAGGATAACATGGCAAAGACAAGAAAAAAAGAAAAGATCACCGGGGCAAAGGCACTGCTCTATTCCCTCCTTGAAGAAGAAGTAGAAACCATTTTTGGTTACCCTGGAGGCGCTATTATGCCAATTTATGATGCATTATACACTTTTGAAGATGATAAATTGAATCATATACTGACGCGGCATGAGCAAGGTGCAGCACATGCAGCTCAGGCATATGCAATGGTTACAGGTAAAACAGGGGTATGTTTTGCTACTTCCGGACCAGGAGCTACAAACCTGGTAACCGGTATTGCCAATGCTTTTCTCGATTCTGTTCCTGTAGTTTTCATAACTGCTCAGGTAACCTCAAACCTGATAGGATCAGATGCTTTCCAGGAGACTGATATTCTTGGAATATCAATGCCGGTTACCAAATGGAATTACCAGATCAAACAAGCTGAAAATATTCCTGAAACTATTTCGAAAGCCTTTTATATTGCAGGTTCTGGCAGACCCGGTCCGGTTTTGATCGATATTACCAAGGATGCTCAAATACAAACATTAGTTTTCAACTATCAGAAATGTACCAGCCTCAGAAGTTATAATCCAAATATTCCCCTGAACCCTGCTGATATTGAATCAGCAGCAATTCTTATCAATCATGCCAGAAAACCATTGATCCTGGCAGGCCATGGTATTCTGATATCAAAAGCCGGGAAGGAGCTAATGGCTTTTGTGGAAAAAACAGGTATTCCTGTGGCGTCAACTCTACTGGGGTTATCTGCATTTCCTGTCAAACATCCACTATATGCCGGGTTACTGGGGATGCATGGTAACTATGGCCCTAATGTCAAAACAAATGAAGCTGATTTGCTGATTGCCATTGGAATGCGGTTCGATGACAGGGTCACGGGAGACCTTAAAAGATATGCAACAAATGCCAACATTATCCATATCGAAATTGACAGATCTGAATTAAACAAAAATGTAGAAGTCGATATTGAAATACACGGTGATGCCAAAGAAGCCCTAAAAGCACTTATTGATCAGGTGAAACCTAACTCCTATCCTGAGTGGCTATCCGGATTCAAGTTATGTAATAAAACTGAAACCGATAAAGTTATAAAACGGGAATGTCATCCATCCCGTGGAGAAATAAAAATGGGTGAAATAGTAAGTCTTATTTCTGAAAAAACACAGGGAGAAGCTATTATTATAACTGATGTAGGCCAACATCAGATGGTAACTGCAAGATATTATAAGTTTAAAAATCCTAACAGCCTGATTACTTCCGGTGGATTGGGGACAATGGGCTTCGGATTGCCGGCTGCCATAGGTGCAAAAGTAGGTAAACCCAATGTTCCGGTTATTGCATTTATTGGAGATGGAGGTTTCCAAATGACAATACAGGAGCTTGGAACTATCCTCCAATATAAACTTCCGGTTAAGATAATCATTCTAAACAATAATTTTTTAGGTATGGTCCGGCAATGGCAGGATATGTTTTTTGATAAAAGGTATGCATCAACTGAACTTGTTAATCCTGATTTCGTCAAAATTGCAGAAGGTTTTGACATAAGTGCAAAACGGGTTAAAGAACGGGAAACCCTTGAGATTTCTATTGATGAAATGCTCTCCTGCGATAAACCATACTTGCTTGAGATAATGGTAGAAAAAGAAGAGAATATTTTCCCTATGATAGAACCAGGTTCGTCAGTTTCTGAAATTAAACTTTGTTAGACTGTAAATGAAGAAATGAGTAAATGAGTAAATGATAAAATGAGTAAATGAAAAGATTTGAATAATTACATGATAATTAATACAATGAAAAAAGAATTTACTATCTCACTATTTACCGAACATCATATTGGTATTCTTAACCAGGTTACTATAATCTTTACAAGAAGACAAATCAACATCGAAAGTATTGCTGCCTCCGGATCTGCTGTTAAGGGTATTCACAAATTAACCATTGTGGTTAATACAACAGAAGATATGATTGATAAAGTACAACGACAACTGGAAAAACTAATTGATGTTCTGAAAGTATTTGTACACACAAACGATGAAATTATTTATCAGGAAATAGCCTTGTATAAAGTACGAACAACTGAGTTAATGAAAAGTAACAAGATTGAATTTATTGTTCGTTCATCAAATGCCCGGTTCCTTGAAATTACACCGGAATATGTGGTTATTGAAAAAACAGGTCACAAACAGGATACCACTGATCTGCTAAATAAACTTGATCCTTATGGGGTTTTACAATTTGTCCGGTCAGGAAGGGTAGCTATTACAAAACAAACAAAAGAGCTGATCGCGTATCTTAAAGAGATGGATGAGGCAAATAATCAGTCGGCAAAAAAGCAAATAACAACTAATTAATTGAACCGAGTATAAATATTTTCAGATAGAAGAAATAAAATTACTATTAGATAATTATTAACATTAAAAAATTATGGCAAAAATTAATTTTGGAGGTGTAACAGAAAATGTAGTAACCCGTGAAGAATTTCCTATCAAGAAAGCACATGAGGTTTTAAAGAATGAAACAATCGCTGTTATTGGTTATGGCGTTCAAGGCCCTGCTCAATCTTTGAATATGAGGGATAATGGGTTTAACGTAATTATTGGGCAATCATATGATTTTAAGCAGGACTGGGACAGGGCTGTTAAAGACGGTTGGGTGCCGGGAGAAACTTTATTTCCTATCGGAGAAGCTACTCGAAAGGCAACCATTATTCAATATCTTGTATCTGATGCCGCTCAGCGAATAGTTTGGCCAGTCTTAAAGAAATGTTTAAACAAAGGTAATGCTCTCTATTTCTCGCATGGATTTTCAATAACCTATATGGAACAAACCGGGGTAGTACCACCTGATAATGTGGATGTTATCCTTGTAGCTCCAAAAGGATCGGGACTAAGTGTACGTAGGAATTTCCTCGCCGGCAGTGGTATAAACTCAAGCTATGCAGTGTACCAGGATTTCACCGGACGAGCTGAAGAAAGAACTTTAGCTATAGGTATTGCCATAGGATCGGGTTATCTGTTTCCAACAACTTTCCAGAATGAAGTATATAGTGACCTTACTGGGGAAAGAGGAGTTCTGATGGGTGCAATTGCAGGAATTATGGAAGCTCAGTATAAAGTACTGCGTGAAAATGGTCATAGTCCAAGCGAAGCTTTTAATGAAACTGTTGAAGAGTTGACACAAAGTTTAATTCGACTTGTTGATGAGAACGGTATGGACTGGATGTATGCCAACTGCAGTGCAACAGCACAAAGAGGGGCATTAGACTGGAGGCATAAATTCCGTGAAGCAGTATTACCGGTTTTTAATGATTTGTATGAAAGCGTGAAAACAGGAAATGAAACCAGAATTGTACTTGAAAGGACCGGGAGTGAAAACTATAAGAGTGAACTGGAGGCTGAATTGAGAGAAATGAGGGAATCGGAAATGTGGCAGACCGGTGTACAGGTAAGGAAATTAAGATCAAGTAGAGAATAGTGAACGTTTGATTAATAACATATTAAATACCAACTAAAATGGAAGATCAGATATTTATTTTCGACACAACCCTAAGAGATGGGGAACAGGTGCCTGGTTGCCAATTAAATACAGTCGAAAAAATTGAAGTTGCAAAAGCCCTGGAAACTCTTGGAGTAGACGTCATTGAGGCAGGATTCCCTGTTTCCAGTCCTGGTGATTTCCAATCGGTAGAAGAAATATCGAAAGCTGTTACACAACCAACTATTTGTGCCTTAACAAGAGCTGTGAAAAAAGACATTGAAGTAGCTGCAGAGTCATTAAAGTTTGCAAAAAAGCCACGTATTCATACCGGTATAGGCACCTCCTGGTTCCATATAACTCATAAACTGAATTCCAACCAGGAAGAGATAATTACCCGGGCTGTGGAAGCAGTGAAATATGCAAAGAAATTTGTTAACGATGTTGAATTCTTTGCTGAAGATGCAGGTCGTACAGAAAATGAATATCTTGCAAGGGTAATTGAAGCTGTTATAAAGGCTGGTGCAACAGTGCTTAATATACCTGACACTACAGGATATTGCCTTCCTGAGGAATATGGAGCAAAAATAAAATTCCTTAAAGAAAATGTAAAAGGCATTCATAAGGCTGTTATTTCAACTCACTGTCATAACGACCTGGGATTAGCAACAGCCAATACTATTATGGGAGTTATAAACGGAGCCAGACAAGTGGAAGTAACTTTAAACGGAATTGGTGAAAGAGCGGGAAATACTTCACTGGAAGAAATTGCTATGATCATTAAGAGCCACTCTGATCTTCCTTTTAAAACAGGGATTAAGTCTAAAAAGATATATGCAACCAGCAGACTTGTTTCTACTCTAATGCGAATGCCGGTTCAAGCAAACAAAGCAATTGTCGGGAGGAATGCCTTTGCACATTCTTCCGGCATACACCAGGACGGCGTATTGAAAAAAAGAGAAAATTATGAAATAATCAATCCAACGGATATCGGTATTAAGGAATCTTCAATTATACTTACTGCAAGAAGCGGGAGGGCTGCCTTAAAACACCGGTTTGAAATACTTGGATATACCTTCAGTAAAGAAAAATTGAATGAAATATATCACAAATTTCTTACTCTTGCTGATAAAAAAAAGGATATTAAAGATGATGATCTGAGAATACTTGCCGGATCAGCCACAATAGAGGAAAAACATATAAAACTCGATCTGTTACAGGTAGTATGTGGAAAATCAACCGTTCCTATGGCTACCGTAAGATTAAAAATGAATGATGAGATTGTTTCAGCCACTGCTTCAGGGAATGGACCAATAGATGCAGCTTTTTCTGCTGTCAAACAACTGATAAATCGTAAAGTACGCCTTGAGGAATTCCTTATACAAGCGATAACAAGAGGGAGTGATGACTTGGGCAAGGTGCATGTTCAGATAGAAAACCGAGGTAAGCTCTACTATGGGTTTTCTGCTAATACCGATATAATAACAGCATCCGTCGAAGCATTTGTTGATGCAATTTCTAAATGCTGTGATTTTACAGTTAATGGAATGAAAAAATAGAAACCTGAATGAAATTTGGAAGTGAAAACACTATTTGATAAAATTTGGGATGCACACGTGATCTCATCCATTGAAAATGGCCCTGATGTTTTGTATATCGACCGCCACTTGATTCATGAGGTAACAAGCCCTCAGGCCTTTGCCGGCCTCAGGAAAAGGGATCTTCCGGTCTTCAGACCCGAAAAGATCATTGCTACTGCAGATCATAATACACCTACAAAAAATCAACACTTGCCCATTCGTGATGAACTGTCAAAACAGCAAATCGAAAAACTAAGTGAAAATTGCAGGGATCATAATATAACTTTGTATGATTTAAATCATCCATTTAACGGGATAATTCACGTTATCGGGCCAGAGCTGGGACTCACCCAGCCCGGTATGACTATAGTTTGTGGTGATAGTCACACCTCAACTCATGGTGCTTTTGGCTGTATAGCTTTTGGCATTGGTACCAGTGAAGTTGAAATGGTTATGGCAAGCCAGTGTATTTTTCAACCCAAACCGAAAAAAATGTGGATTTCTATCGAGGGGATACTGAATAAAGGTGTTTCTTCAAAAGATATTATCCTCTATATCATTTCAAAAATATCGGTCAGTGGAGCTACAGGCTATTTTATTGAATATGCCGGATCTGTTATTCGAAACCTGAGCATGGAAGGCAGGATGACTATTTGTAATATGAGCATTGAGATGGGTGCACGTGGGGGTATGATCGCCCCTGATAAAATTACTTTTGAATATTTAAAAGGTCGTGAGTTTGCACCAAAAGGGGCAGATTTTGATAAATTTGTTAACCGGTGGGAAACACTTTGCACTGATGAAAACGCTCACTTCGATAAGGAATTGTATTTCAAGGCAGAAGATATTGAACCTATGATCACCTATGGAACAAATCCGGGAATGGGAATGAAAATAACAGATAAAATCCCATTTATTGAAGATATTGAGGAAAACAACAGAGCATCTTTTAAAAAATCAATGGAATACATGAATTTCAGCCCCGGGTCATCACTGATTGACCACATCATTGATTTTGTGTTTGTTGGCAGTTGTACAAACGGGCGGATTGAAGACCTTCGTATTTTCACTTCGTTCGTAAAAGGCAAACAAAAAGCCAGTAATGTCACTGCGTGGATCGTTCCCGGTTCCAAACAGGTTGAAAAGCAAGCTAAAGCTGAAGGATTGGATGACATACTTTTTGAAGCAGGTTTTGAACTAAGGCAGCCCGGCTGTTCAGCATGCCTCGCTATGAACGAGGACAAGGTTCCGGAAGGAAAGTATTCTGTTTCTACCTCTAACCGGAACTTTGAAGGAAGACAGGGACCCGGAGCAAGAACATTGCTTGCCAGTCCCTTAGTTGCTGC
>JAUXED010000082.1 GCA_030618105.1 Bacteroidota bacterium
TTGTTGCTTTTCTTTTTGGATTAAGTCTTAAGCATAATTTTTCTGTTTTTGGCATTTCCGGTAATGTGCCGTTAATAAATTTACTTCTGGTTTATATTCTGCTTAGTAGCCCATCTGTACTTATTGAGTATATATATTTAGTTAAAAACAAATCGGCAACCATTATCCTGTACGGAACAATTTCATTTAGTCTTCAGCTTGGATTGGTAATAATCCCAATTTTTATGGGATATGATATTGTATATTCCATATGGGGACTGATAGTAATATCCATACTGAGATTAATATGGTTGTTTTTTCTGTTGGCAAAATATGCTGAGATCAGATTCTCTTTACCTTTCATAAAGGAACATTTGAGGCTGGGAGCTCCATTGATAATTACCGCACTACTCAGCGGATCAGCTCAATATATTGACGGTGCAATAGTTACAAGTAAGTTTGATGCCGGTACTTTTGCTATTTTTCGTTACGGAGCAAAAGAATTCCCTCTGGTTTTTTTGTTGGCACATGGTTTGAGTAATGCTATGCTTTCCGAGTTTTCTACTTCCGCTACAATTAAAAGCTCAATGGAAGTGCTAAAGCGCAAATCTGCCCGGCTGATGCATTTCTTGTTTCCAATCTCATTAGTCGTTATGTTTCTTGCGCGATGGCTTTATCCCATTATGTTTAATGAGAACTTTACAAGAAGTGCCGATGTGTTTCTTATTTACTTATTATTGATCATTTCCAGACTTGTTTTTCCGCAGACAATATTGATAGGAATGAAGAAAACAGGTGTTATTTTAAGAGCCTCACTGGTTGAGATAGTATTAAATATTGGCCTTAGCTTATATCTTGTGCAGTTTTACGGACTAGCAGGTATAGCTCTTGCTACAGTAATAGTATATGTTATTGAAAAAGTATATCTTATAGGGTATCTTTATACAAAACTCAAAATTAAACCGGCACAATATATTCCTGTTAATTATCATTTAATTTACAGTGCAATATTGATTATTATGTTTGTTCTGATTGACCACCGGATTATCGATTTCTTCTAACTTATTCGATATAGAAACAGGAATTCATTATAAGTATTTTAATGTGTAAATTTGAAAAAGAAATTTATCTTTGAAATCGGGGTATACACTAAGTATCTCAAGTTGCTACTTACTTACAAATAGGTAAAATGGAACACGGATGACACTGATATTACAGATAATCACGGATAAAATGATAAAATATCAGTGAAAATTCGTTAAATCCGCCTGCCCCGTAGCAAAGCGTATCGGGGTGTCATCAGTGTTCTATTGTGAACAAAATTGGTCCGAATAAGCTGAATTACATGGAAGATCTTGAGAAATATTTTGAAAAGTTCCGGAAGAATATTATTGGTAATAATTATGAATTTGAAACTCCTTATGGGATAAAAAAAATAGTCTATAACGATTGGCTTGCCAGTGGCCGGTTATATGCTCCCATTGAAAAAAAGATCTCTGAAACTTTTGGTCCGTTCGTTGCTAACACACACACTGAAACCAACGAAACCGGTACATTGATGACTTACAGCTACCACCATGCCCATGATCTGTTAAAGAAACATGTAAATGCAGGCCCGAATGATGTTATCATTACTGCAGGTTTTGGTATGACAGCCGTAATTAACAAGCTTCAGCGCATCATAGGTCTTAAGGGTTGCGGTACTATCAGGAATAAGGAGTGTTTAAAGGAGAAAGAGAAGCCGGTGGTTTTTGTAACCCATATGGAACACCATTCAAACCATACTGCCTGGTATGAAACCCTTGCTGATGTTGTAGTTCTTAAGCCGGATAAAGATCTTTTAATTGATATTGATGAATTGCGAAATCAGCTTAACAAATTCAAAGACAGAAAATTCAAAATAGGCTCTTTTACCGCTTGTTCAAATGTGACCGGAATTTTTACTCCATATCATGAGATGGCAAAAATTATGCATGAATATGGTGGATTATGTTTTATCGATTTTGCTGCTTCAGCACCTTATGTTGATATTAATATGCATCCTGAAGATCCTATGGAAAAACTGGATGCGATCTTCTTCTCCCCGCATAAGTTTCTCGGAGGTCCCGGATCAGCAGGTGTGCTTATTTTTGACTCGGCAATGTATAATTGTGATGTGCCGGATAATCCGGGAGGAGGAACAGTTCAATGGACAAATGCATGGGGGGAATATAAATATATAGATGATATTGAAGTTAGGGAAGATGGTGGAACCCCGGGGTTTTTGCAAGCTATACGGGCGGCACTTGTAATAGAATTAAAGAATCAGATGGGAACTGAGAAAATAAGAATACGTGAAGAAGAACTGGTGAAAATTATATTCAGGGAACTGAAAAAACTCCCTTCAATAAAGATCCTTGCCGATAATGTTGAAAACCGCCTTGGAGTAATTTCTTTTTATCATGACGAAATACATTATAATCTGATTGTTAAATTGTTGAGTGACAGATACGGGATTCAGACAAGAGGAGGATGTGTATGTGCAGGTACATACGGACATTTCTTACTGGAAGTCAGTAATAATATGTCTAAAGCAATAACTGACAAGATTGCACACGGTGACCTGTCTGAAAAACCGGGATGGGTTAGATTTTCGCTCCATCCTACACAAACAGACGATGAGGTATACTATTTTGTTAATGCCTTGAAAGAAATTATCGAAAATCATAAAGAGTGGAGAAAAGATTATCTGTATGACAAAACAGTAAATGAGTTTTTTCACAAAGAAGACAAAGGGCTGAAGAAAAAGAAAATAGAGAATTGGTTTTCTTTTTGACTGGATTACCGGGATTGAATTTGAAGGATATTACAAATCAGGAATAAAATGAAAATGACAGAAGTAGTAAGTCGCACACGTAAAAAGGACTTTCTGAAAGTTCCAAAACTGCTTTATAAAAATGATAAGTATTGGGTATGTCCTCTTGATAGTGAGATTGAGAGCATATTTGATCCTGAGAAAAACAATACTTTTAAAAGAGGCGAGGCTATACGCTGGATATTGTATAGTGCCAATGGCGATTTGATAGGAAGAGTTGCAGCTTTTTTTGAGAAAAATTATGCTTCTGCTAACTTTCAACCAACCGGGGGAATGGGGTTTTTCGAGTGTATTGATGATGAAAATGCGGCTTTTGAGCTTTTTGATGTTGCAAAGAATTGGCTGAATGAAAGAGGTATGGAGGCTATGGATGCGCCTATAAATTTTGGAGAAAATGATAGTTATTGGGGACTGCTGGTTGATGGATTTATTCACCCCGGTATCGGAATGCCTTTTCATAAAACTTACTATAGGGATTTTTTTGAAAAATACGGATTCAGGAACTACTACAATCAATATGCGTATCATAAAGACTTAACAAAGGTTCATGTTTTCCCCGAAAGGTTCATGAAAATAGCGACATGGGTATCAAAAAAACCGGGTTACAGTTTTAGGCATTTTGAATTTAAAAAAAAGGAGAAATTTATTGATGACCTTGTAACTATATATAATTCAACATGGATCGAATTCAAAGATGATTTTACTCCTCTGGATTATGATGAAATGAAAAAGTCTTTGGAAAAAGCAAAACCTTTTATTGATGAGGAACTAATATGGTTTGCCTATTATAATGAAAAACCGGTTTCGTTTTTTATTATCTTCCCCGACCTGAACCAGATACTCAGGCATATAAACGGGAAAATGCATGTTTTTAACAAGCTCAGGTTCCTTTACTATAAATATACTCATGAAATGACAAGAATCAGGGGAGTGGTAGCAGGTGTTGATCCGAAATTTCAAAATTCAGGAATAGAATCGGCAATTTTCAAACATCTGTATCATATATTTAAGAAAAAGCCTTATTATAAGGAACTTGAATTATCCTGGATTGGAGATTTCAACCCTAAAATGCAAGCTATATATGAAGCTATTGGCGCTGAAAAGATGAAAACATATATTACCTACAGGTATCTTTTTAATCCTGATGCTGAATTTATGAGATATAAGGATGAAATGAAGAAGAAGTGAAGAGGAGAAGAGGTGATGAGGTAATGAGGTGATGAGGAGAAGAGGTGATGGGTTACGAAAAATTAGTTGCGTATTAATTTTGTTGTTTCATATTCAATATGTAATTTTGCAAACCGTTGAAAGATTGAGTTTTTATCTGGATTGAAAAACAATAAAAATGAAGAAAGAAATACATCCAAAGAATTACAGGTTAGTTGTTTTTAAAGATATGTCAAACGAAACAACTTTTTTGACAAGATCAACTGCGCTCTCGAAGGAAAAGATAAAAATGGATGATGGAAAGGAATATCCATTAATAAAGCTCGAGATATCAAATACATCTCATCCTTTCTATACAGGTAAAATGAAGCTTGTTGACAGTACCGGACGTGTGGATAAATTTATGAACAGATATAAATCACATATTGATAAGAAGAAGATTAAGTAACAGAAAAACATACTATATTAAAAGCTCCGGTTTTACGGGGCTTTTTTTTTGGCACAAGGATTGACGTACGGGAATGGAATGTTGGAATGTTGGAATAATGGGAAGAGGGAAGAGGGTTTGAAGTTTGAGGTTTGAAGTTGAAGTAACAAACAAAACTGAACTCGCTTTGACCGCCGTAGTTTTAACGAAGGCGGTTAACACTTTAGAATAATGGAAAGAAGGAAGAGTATGTATTTTTAAATTGCTTAATTTGGGCATAATTTAATAAAGCTATGCCAAATTGTCTTAATTTTGAAAAAAATCAGAAGTAAAAATATGAGTGAAATGTTTGAAAAAAAGTTTAAGGGCTTAGTGCTTGCTGAACCTGTTGAGAATGATTCGGAATTTATTTCTATAATTTCTGATGAAGAAGAGGAAGATCTGAAAAAAACAGAACTGCCTGATGTACTGCCCATTTTACCTCTGAAAAACACTGTCCTTTTTCCCGGGGTAATTATTCCAATAACAGTTGGCAGGGAGAAATCTCTTAAGCTTATTCGTGAAGTAAATAAAAAGAGCAAACTGCTTGGGGCTGTTGCACAGAAGGATGATAAAATAGATGACCCTGGTTACAAAGACCTTAACAGGGTTGGGGCTCTGGCGCAAATTGTGAAAATCCTGGAAATGCCTGATGGATCAACATCTGTAATTATTCAGGGAAAGAAAAGATTCGAAATGACAGACCTTGTTAGCGAGGACCCATATTTGCGTGCAAAAGTAAAACCACTGGAAGATGTTAAACCGGTGAAAGAAAGTAAGGAATTTGATGCTATAATCGGATCACTGAAAGATGTTTCATACAGGATTATCAAGTTGTCGCCAAATATTCCTTCTGAAGCTTCTTTTGCTATTAGAAATATTGAAAGTTATATTTTCCTGATAAATTTTGTTAGTTCAAATACTGATGTAAGGGTTGCGGAAAAACAAAAGCTTCTGGAAATGAATGATCTTAAGGAAAGGGGAATTCTTTTGCTTGAATATCTGATAAAAGAAGTTCAGATGCTTGAACTGAAAAATGATATCCAGACAAAAGTAAAAACCGATATTGATCAGCAACAACGTGAGTATTTGCTTCATCAACAGATGAAAACTATACAGGATGAGTTGGGTGGTAGTCCCAATGAACAGGAAATTGCTGAGTTTAAAAAGGGTGCAAAAGAGAAAAAGTGGAGTAAAGAAATAGCCGGGGTTTTTCAGAAAGAGCTTGAAAAACTGCAACGGCTGAACCCGGCTGCCGGCGAATATTCTGTGCAGGTAAATTATCTGCATGTTTTACTTGACCTTCCCTGGGGAGAATATACCAGCGATAATTTTGATTTGAATCGTGCCCAGGTTGTTCTCGATGAAGATCATTACGGGCTGGAGAAAGTGAAAGACCGGATTATTGAGCATCTCGCGGTACTTAAATTAAAGGGTGATCTTAAATCACCAATACTTTGTCTTTATGGTCCTCCTGGAGTTGGAAAAACTTCTTTGGGAAAATCCATAGCCAGGGCGCTTGGAAGAAAATATGCAAGAATGTCATTAGGTGGATTACATGATGAAGCCGAAATAAGAGGGCATAGAAAAACTTATATTGGCGCTATGCCCGGAAGGATTATACAGAACCTGAAAAAGGCAAAATCATCAAATCCTGTCTTTATCCTTGATGAAATTGATAAAGTAGGTACGGATTTCAGGGGCGATCCTTCATCAGCGCTGCTGGAGGTGCTTGATCCGGAACAAAATCATAGTTTTCATGATAATTATCTTGAACTGGAATATGATTTGTCAAAAGTGATGTTTATTGCTACAGCTAATACTCTTAATACTATAAGCCCGGCATTACGCGACAGGATGGAAACTATTGATGTTAGTGGTTATATTGTTGAAGAAAAAATTGAAATTGCGAAAAGACATCTGTTGCCAAAACAACTGGAAGCACATGGAGTGGCTAAAAATCAACTAAAGTTCTCCAGAAAAGTGCTTGAAAGAATTATTGAAGATTATACACGGGAGTCAGGAGTACGGGAACTTGATAAGAAAATTGCAAAAACCATTCGTGTTATTGCAAAGAAAATTGCTTTGGATGAACAATATGATAGTAAATTAACTCTGAATGACCTTAAAGATATCTTAGGTCCTGAAGAATACCTGAAAGGAATATACCAGGGAAATGATTATGCCGGTGTTGTCACCGGACTGGCATGGACAGCAGTAGGTGGTCAGATACTTTTTGTCGAAACCAGTTTGAGCAAAGGAAAGGGAAAATTAACACTTACCGGAAACCTTGGTGATGTTATGAAAGAATCGGCAACCATTGCCCTGGAATATATAAAAGGACATGCAGGATTACTTAACCTTCCCGATGACCTTAGTGAACAATGGAATGTCCATATTCATGTGCCTGAAGGTGCTATTCCAAAAGATGGACCATCTGCAGGAATAACAATGGTGACATCACTTGCTTCTGCCCTGACAAAAAGAAAAGTAAGAAAGAACCTTGCAATGACAGGCGAAATAACACTTAGGGGTAAAGTGCTTCCTGTTGGAGGGATAAAAGAAAAGATCCTTGCTGCGAAAAGAGCCGATATAAAAGAGATCATCCTCTCTAAAGATAACAAAAAAGATATTGACGAAATTAAGGATTTGTATCTGAAAGGGCTGAGTTTTTATTACGTTGAGGAAGTAATGGAAGTAATTAACTATGCTCTTCTTAAACAGAAAGTAAAAGATCCAATGAAAATAAGCAGGAACTAATAACAAGTAAAAAGCTTGCCACGTGAAATGCGACGTAGGAGCATATTTCACCGTGGGCAAAAGTCAAAAGGGAAGAAAAACAGGACTATAAAATGAACTTGTGTTATTGATATAAATGATTGTTATTGGAATAAAATAATTTATATCTTTATAAAAAGTAAAATATCTATGCGTATGGGACCAGCAATATTCTGGGGATTGTTCTTGATCTTTATCGGGTTCGCCCTTATAATTAAGTATGTGTTTAATCTTGATATTCCGGTTGTTAAAATTGTTATCGCTTTGTTTTTCATTTGTATTGGTATAAAATTACTCATTGGAGAAACAAAATTCTTCCATACCAGCCAAAAAGAAACCGATATTATTTTTAATGAAACAAGATTAAACGGGAAAGATATCAGCGGTTCTGAATATAATGTAATATTTGGGAAACTTGTTCTTGATTTACGAGATTTTGAATTGTCAGATCTGCCTAAAAGACTGGAAATTAATACAATATTCGGAGCAACCGAAATAATGATTAATGATAGTCTGCCAATACATGTTAAAGTAGAAGCTGTTTTTTCAGGTGCGAGGTTGCCAAATGGTAATACTGTCGCATTTGGAAACTCTGAGTATTCTTCATTTTCGTACAATCCTTCAGATAAATTTTTGATGATCAAAGGTGATGTCATTTTTGGAGGTTTAGAGATAAAATAGGAAACTTAAACCTGGATTTCTTCAATAATTCTTTATTAACCAGGCTATTGAAATCTAAAACACATGAACCGAATCCCGAAAAAATCGGGGTGAGTTACATATGACCGTTGAAAATAAAATTATTAACACATGAAAAAAATTGCAGTTTTTCCGGGTTCTTTCGATCCAATTACGATTGGACATGAATCGATTGTCAGAAGAGCCTTCTCTTTAGTTGATGAAATTATTATAGCAGTAGGATATAATATTACCAAGAAGGGTTATTTCCCACTTGATCTGCGACTAAAATGGATAAATCAGGTTTTTGAGAATGATCCAAATGTCTCTGTTGATCATTTTGAGGGACTGACCGTAGATTATTGTAAAAAAGTTAATGCCCGGTATATTCTCCGTGGGTTGAGAACATCAGCCGACTTTGAATATGAAAGGGCTATTAACCAGGTAAATATGATAATGTATCCTGAAATTGAAGTGATTTTTCTATTGTCAAAACCTGAATTTACCCCGGTTAATTCTTCAATAGTCCGTGATATTATCCGTTATGGTGGTAATGCAAGCAGGTTCCTTCCAAATAGCCCTGACCTGAAATCATTCAATATCCGGGATTATCTCAAAGGGAATAGTGATGATTGAGTTCAGAAAGGCAGGGATACTGCTTATTATTCAAATACTTTGTTTTTCTCTTTATGGGCAAAATGTGGAAATCTCCGGGAATGCACCTGCTTATGCAGGAGAAAAAATCGAATTTTTTTTATCACCAAATCCCGTAATACATATTGATGAACCGGCCGGTGAATGTTTTGTTGATGATGAAGGGAATTTCTTTTGTGAATTAAAAATAGAAAAAACCTGCAGGGTATATGTTCCTCTGGGTATTTACCGGGGTTATTTTTATGCAATACCTGGAAACCGGTATGTTTTATCTCTGCCCACGCCAAAGAAAAAAACAGGTGCACAGGAGATAAATCCATATTTCAGGGAAATCAGTATTCATTTTGGGGTATTAAATGAAGATAAAATGGGCTTGAACTATCTGGTGCATAAATTTGATAATGTATTTTACCCCCTGCTTGAAGATGCCGCTATTAATGCATATATTCATAAGACATCTGATTATAACAGCTTAATTGATAAACTAAATATCCTTGATGATAGTACCGCAGTTCCTTTTTATGATAATTACAAAAGATATAACATCGAATTACTGAAAATAATTTCATCCGGTTTTTCTAAAGAACACAAAAAAATGTTTTCATCTGCCGGACTTTCACTGGATTATAATAATCCCTCTTGTATTGCATTGATCAACCAGGTATTCAACAACTATTTTTCTAATCTCGGTCGTACAAAAGAGGGTAATAAGATTTATACTTATATTAACAGGGACAGGAACTATTTAAGTCTGCTTGAGATTGTAAAAAATGATCTTTCAGCTTCAAATGATTCGTTACCTGAATTGGTGATCCTGAAAAGCATTTTTGAGGGGTTTTACCAGAAAGAGTTTTCAAATAAACGATTATTGGAAATACTGGATTCGTTACAGGTTAGCACAAAAATATTTGAGCATAGAATTTTTGCAAAACAAATTAGAGAAGATGTTACCCGGCTTATGAAGGGCTTCCCGGCGCCTGACTTTGCCCTGGAAAATAGTGCAGATAGCATTACTGAACTAAATGCTCTTAAGGGGAAATATGTTTACTTATGCTTTTGTTCAACCAGGAGCTATCCTTGTATGAACCAATTTATCCTGCTGGGTGATTTGTTGAAAAAATTCAATGAAAAACTTACAATAGTTATTGTAATGGCTGATAATGATAGTTCTATAGTAAAGAAATTTGCTCAGGATTATGGTTTTGAAGGGATCGTGTTAATTGCAGGAACCCGGAATGATCTTCTTAAGCAATACAAAATAAAAGCATATCCTACATACTATCTGATTGATCCGGATGGGAATTTCCTCCTTTCTCCCGCTCCCTCTCCTGCAGAAAATTTTGAATCAGTGTTTCGGAATATACTA
>JAUXED010000176.1 GCA_030618105.1 Bacteroidota bacterium
GTTATCGAATTTATGGCTGAACATCAATACTCTTCACGAGTGAAAAGAATGGGGGTTCCTGATCATTTTATCGAACATGGTACACCCGGGGAATTATACCATGAATGTGGTTTTGATCCCGAAGGAATTTTCACTACCGTAAAACAATTCCTGAAAAGAAAAACAATATCACATGCCGGATAGTCTTGCACAAGATATCACTCCTGTTTTCCGCAATTTCTTTTTACTATTTTGTCTTTCTTTACAAATAAACTCATCAACAAATAAACAAATAAACTCTCACAACTTATCTTACAAATCAAACTTTATCCCCTGGGCAAGAGGCAGTTCAGTACTCCAGTTAATTGTATTGGTCTGCCTTCTCATATAAGCTTTCCAGGAATCAGACCCCGACTCCCTGCCACCTCCTGTATCTTTTTCACCACCAAATGCACCGCCAATTTCAGCTCCTGAGGTACCGATGTTCACATTAGCTATTCCGCAATCAGACCCTGCCTCTGAAAGGAATTGCTCTGCTTCTCTTAAATTAAGAGTGAAAATTGCTGAGGATAAACCCTGAGGCACATCATTGTTTATACTTATTGCTTCATCAATCGTTTTATATTTTATCAGGTATAAAATAGGTGCAAATGTTTCTTCCTGTACTATATTATAATGGTTCTCAACTTCAACAATTGCCGGATCAACATAATTAGAAGAACCAAATTTATCAGGATCAAGAATATTCCCTCCTATAGCAATATTGCCGCCTTCCTTCTTAGCCTGGTCTAAAGCATTATGGAAAAGATCTACAGCCATACCGTCAATTACCGGACCTACAAGTGTGTTTGGATCAAGTGGATTGCCGATTTTTTTTGCAGCCTGCCGGTAAGCATTTACCAGTTTCGTCTTTACATCCTCATAAATTGATTCGTGAATTATTATACGACGTGTACTGGTGCAGCGTTGACCTGCAGTACCCAACGCTCCGAAAACCACAGCGGGTATAGACATATCAAGATCGGCATGCTGAGAGATAATAATAGCATTGTTTCCACCCAGTTCAAGGATAGTTTTACCAAGACGCTTACCTACTATACCACCAACCCTTTTCCCAACAGCTGTAGATCCTGTAACCGAGAAGAGGACAATTCTTTTATCTTCCAGGAAATTATCTCCAAGTACCGAGGATTTGGCTATCATAAGGTTAAATACCCCTTCCGGCAGATTGTTGTCTGTAAGTACTTTCGCGATAATATTATGTACAGCTATAGCAGTAAGTGGGGTTTTTGAACTTGGCTTCCAGATCACAACATCACCTGCAATAGCTGCTATCATAGCATTCCATGCCCAGACTGCTACCGGGAAATTGAATGCTGTAACAATACCTACAATTCCAAGCGGATGGTATTGGTCATATATTCTGTGGTCAGGTCGTTCGGAATGCATAGTTATACCATTTAACAATCTTGCCTGTCCAACAGCAAAATCACAAACATCAATCATTTCCTGAACCTCTCCCATTCCTTCCTGGTAAATCTTCCCCATTTCAAGAGTTACAAGCATACCAAGATCATTTTTTGCTTCACGAAGAGCCAGTCCAATCTGACGTACAATCTCTCCTCTTGCCGGAGCCGGCATTTTTCTCCAGATATTAAACGCTTCCTGTGCTTTTTGAACAACACTTTCGTATTCCTCTATTGAGGCATTCTGAACCTTAGCTATTTCTTTCCCATCAATTGGTGAAACTGAAGAGGTTATATCCCCCTGGCATTTTATCCATTTTGCTCCTGTTGAAGCACCTGAATTTATATCCTTTATGCCCAGGTTTTTAAGCATTGTTCTAATGTTGTAATCCTGTTCTTTCATTTTATGATTATTTAGTTATAAACGCAATTAATATTTCAAATCCGTTATCAAAAATAAATATTTAATAGGAATTGTATGCAGAATAAAACAGGTTTTAAAGCAGAATATAACAGTACAAAATTTTTGCTGTTAAAAAACAATTCTATTACCTTCGCCTGCCCGATGTTTGAAGAAGTAGTGAGTAGACTTCTTACTTCATACTTCTTACTTCTTACTTCATACTTCTTTTATGCCCAGGTGGCGGAAATGGTAGACGCGCTGGTCTCAAACACCAGTGGTAGCAATACCGTGCCGGTTCGAGCCCGGCTCTGGGTACAGACATTTATTAAAGCCCCTGTTAATATGGTATTTTCAGGGGTTTTAATTTATACAGGTTTTAATGATTTCATTTACTTTCCTATTACTATAATTAGTGCCTATCCATAAAGCCGGTAAGTTTTAGTTAATTTGAATATCGAACAAGGAACGCTGATTTTAGATTTCAGATTTTCAAACACTTCGCAAATCGTTAATCGGTGTTCCCCCGACACTTTGTGTTCGGGGCAGGCTTTGTTCTTAAATCAATTTTTTCTTACTTTATCGATGAACTTTAATTACCTCCAGACATTATTTTAATACCAGCTGAATAAACAGGGATATCTTAGTTTTTTTAGATGGTTTCCTCGCTAATGAAAAAACTCCTGAAAAAACGTAGCAAATGAATTGTTTCCGGAATTATAATTCAATAAAAGGGAATGCCTCTCAGGGATATTCTCTTTTTATTATGCTTTAATTACCAAAATGTTTGTAACTTGAAAAATTCCTACTAAAAAAGAAAATTTCCTTATATAACCCCGAAAAATCAAAAAAACGGTATAAATTCGCTTAAAGAAAATATACTCTTTAATAATGTACAAGCCAAAACGAGTTAACATCAAATTACTTACAGGATACAAAGTCCTCAAACTTATTTATTATAGACGATTCAGGGGGAAAAGATTGATTC
>JAUXED010000167.1 GCA_030618105.1 Bacteroidota bacterium
AAACACAATCATTATAATTCTTAAAAGAAATATTGATTTTTTCATTTTATTTGTTTCTTTTGTTTTCATGTTATATATCATTTTCAGGATTAAAATCCAATGTTTACACCAAAAGATACCGATCTGGTCCTAAACCAGGTATTCCTTCTGTCGATACCTGGTACGAGCGGATTATTATGTGTTCCTTGATCCAAAGCATTATCTGCATATCTCGGGTTAGGATCCACACCGTCATAACCGGTAATATAGAATAAATTATTACCGGAAAGATACACCCTGATATTTCTGAATCCGGAACTTGCAGGTAAATCAAAGTTGTAACCTAAACTCAGGTTATCAAGAGAAACAAAAGAAGCATCTTCAATATGATAATCCGATAATACACCCGAAGAGTTATTAAGAAGAGTACCTGATGAACTTCTCATATCCGTTGCCGTTTTAGGCAGGTTATATGATCCGATCATATTTGGCACTTCGTAAAAAGCACGATAGGTATTGTTGATGTCATGTCCTAATACACCACGGAAGTAAATGTTCAGATCCCAGTTTTTATAAGTAAAATTATTGCCTAATCCAAATTGAAAGTCAGGCAAACCGTTTCCAACCACCTGCCGGTCATCGGGATCAATAGTACCGTCCTCGTTGGTATCCAGAAGGATCAGGTTACCGCCATCATCAATTTCCACGTATGTATGTGCATACAACTCACCGATCGGCTCACCCTCCTCTGCTCTTATCAATGGTACTTGATTTTGCCCGGGTGAACCCATGTTACCCAAAGTACGTATTCCATAAACCAACTCAGCACCATTATAATCTCCGGAGAGGGAAACCAGTGTGTTCTCAAGACTGTAGGAAGATGTAAAGGCTAAGCTATAAGAGAAATCTGTTTCCTCAATAGCATTAAAGGTAAGAGCCAACTCCAAACCGCTGCTTTTTATTTCCCCAATGTTCAACCAGGCATGATCATAAAGGTTTGGTGGAACCGGCACTTGATATTCAAATAATAAATCTGTTGTTGTCCTTGTAAAATAGTCAAATGAACCAAACAACTTAGATTCTAAGAATGAAAAATCAAATCCGATATCTATTTCACCTTTCTTTTCCCAGCGTAGATCTGAATTAGCGTTACTCACCGGTGTATAACCGGGAACAAACTCTCCCTTATAGAAGAAATTGCCTCCGGGACCCAGGCGAAGCAATGACAGATAACTACTTGCCGGTTGGTTTCCTGTTACACCATAATTAACACGGAGTTTGAGGTTATCAATAAAACTGGCGTTTATAAAATCGGCTAATTCAGCTCCACCACCAACAGCCGGAAACAAACCCCAACGGTTGTCCTCACCAAATCGGGATGAACCTTCATATCTGGCACTGGCAGTTATAAACCAGGTACTGTTGATATTCACGTTGACACGTCCGAAAAATGCGATCAGTTTGTTGGAGTTTTTCCAACTCCATATATTGCCAATCCCATTGTTAAAATCAAGGCCGGCGCTCAGGTTGTTGTAGGTAAAAGCATCGGTAATAAAATCACCCCCCCTGGCGCCAAAACCTTCATATATAAAATCCTGGTAAGAATAACCACCCAATACGTTGAGGTTTACCGAAGAAGCTATTTCACCGTTCCATTTGGCAGTTGTTTCAAAAAGTTGATTGTACTCATTTTGCTGACGCCTTTCAGCCATACCATTCCTGTCCATTCCTTCCCAGTAACTGTTCTTATCATAATACTGACCCCTTGTAAAACTTTCATTCTGAATTGAATAAAAAGCGTCAAGGATCAACCCGTCCATGATTTCATAGGCACCTCTCATTGAAAGATTCACACGTTTATCTGTACCTTCATTAATATTTTGCTCCAGCATCTGAACAGGGTTATAATAATCGAACAGAACCTGGTTAAAATATCCATCATAAATGTCATATGCAGCATCAGTGCTTCTTACAGGAGCCGTTGGATTGTAAATGGTGGCATAACGAAACGCATCTGTAAAACCATATTGTGATTCCCTTTGAGTAGCGCCCATATTTAAATCCAAAGTAAGCCGGTCGTTCAGTGCCTTTTGTGTAAGATTAAGCCTTGCGTTAAGCTGATTGAATCCGGAAGTAAGCATAATACCATCAGCATCACGGTAGTTGAATGAAGCCCGGTAACTTGTCTTATCAGTTCCTCCTGACAAGGCAAGATTGTGTACTTGTGATAAGGCATTCTGTGTTGTTTCATCAAACCAGTTAGTGCTTTCTCCAAAGTCAGTTCCCAAAAGTGTTTCGCTTGACAATGCCCTCCATTCTGTTGCATTCATCACATTTGTCGACTTTGCAACCATCTCAGAAGTAACATAAGCATTGTAGTCGATGTGGGAAGCGCCTTTTCTGCCCTTCTTGGTTGTTACAATAATCACACCACTCGAACCCCTTGTTCCATAAATAGCTGCAGCAGAACCATCTTTTAACACGTCCATGGATTCAATATCGTTTGGATCCACATTTTCGAGAGACGCTCCAATCACACCATCAATAACAAACAATGGTTGGGTATTGGCGCCAATTGTGCTCAAACCCCTCAGGCGAATGTTATACCCTTCGTTCGGGTTGCCACCGGGTCTGCTTATAGACAAACCGGCTACTTTACCCTGGATCAATTGTGCAGGATTGTTAACATAGCCCTGATTGAACTCTTCAGATTTTACACTGGTAATGGAACTGGTAGCCTCTTTTTTCTTCTGTGTACCATACCCGATAACAAGAATTTCATCCAGTGCAGTTACATCAGGAACCAGTACCAGGTCGATTGTAGATTGACTACCGACATTTACCGTTTGAGTAACGAAACCAATAGAAGAGAATGACAGAACTGCGTCCGGGCCGGGAACTACAATACTGTAGTTACCTTCAACATCGGTCACGGTTCCTTGTACGGTTCCCTGGATCACAATGTTAACTCCGGGAATTGCACCTTCCTCTTCAGAAGTTACATTACCTGTAACAGTTCTTTCTTGAGCGTAAGCGAAGCTAATCGCAAAGCAAAAGAGGAGAAGAGGCAATATGCCAACTTTCCATAAAATAGAATTACGCATAATTAATTAGTTTTAAGGTTAGAAATCAAAATAATTTAGTTTAACAGAAATAATATTTTAGTTTTTCGGATATTCAGGTCTTTATAATATATATATACGTTTATACAAATTTATATTTACAATTATGTCACTTTTATTTTAACATTTTTTAACAATTATAATACATATTATCTATATAACCCAAAAAATTTGATATAAATAATCAAAATATTTAACGCAAT
>JAUXED010000069.1 GCA_030618105.1 Bacteroidota bacterium
TGAAGAAGTCATTAGGTGGTCATTAATAGTCATTGAAGAAGTCATTAGGTGGTCATTAATAGTCATTGAAGAAGTTATTTAAAACAGCTATGAAATGACAATAAATGATGGATACCGCAGACGTACTAATGACAGCGACCGAAGGATGCAAATGACGTTCGCGAAGCGAACATTTGACACGAGCAATAGCGAGTAAGTAATTAGGCATTCTGAAAGAAATCAGTTATTTTTATTATTAATTGTTATCTGTTTTCTTATAAGTACCAAATTATCTTGAATAACGATGAGTAAAGATAATTACCAAAAAAAAGTTATTAGCCCTGAATGTATTGGCAAAAAGGGAATGTTAAAGTCTTATGGATTTGATTTCAGTGATACTTCCTTTGATTTGTTGATGCAAACCCGGATTCATAAAGTGTTATTGGTTTGTAGTAATTACGACGCTTTTATGCTCGAGGAAGATGGAAGAATCGATGAACAGATATTTATTGAATATGTATCTCTGAATTTGCGGTATCCGCCTGTTTTTATCCAGGTCGATTCTGCAGAGGAAGCCTTTCATCGATTAAAGGAAGAAAATATTGATCTTGTTATTACAATGTGGGGCAAAGGTGATATGGATGCTTTTGAATTGAGTAGGCAAATAAAAAGAGAACATAAAAACATTCCAATTGTTGTACTAACATATTTTTCGCGGGAAGTATCGGTGCGGATCAACAAAGAAGACCTGAATGCCATTGATTATATTTTTTGCTGGCTTGGTAATGCTAACCTGCTGTTGGCAATAATTAAGCTTATTGAAGATAAGATGAACGCTGAACATGACATTGTTAAAATAGGTGTTCAGGCTATCATACTTGTTGAAAATTCTATTCGGTTTGTATCCTCTTACTTGCCTAATCTATACACGATCATTCTTAATCAGTCAAAAGAGTTTCAGCAGGAAGCCCTGAATGAACACCAGGTTATGATGAGAATGAGAGGAAGGCCAAAGATCCTGCTTGCAACTACTTTCGAAGAAGCTGTGGAATTGTATGAAAAATACAAATACAATGTTCTTGGTATTATTTCAGATATTAGCTTTAATCGAAAAGGTAGAAGGGATGTTGAAGCAGGGATCAAATTATGTAAACTTGTAAAACAAGATAATGTGAACATGCCATTTGTTCTACAGTCTTCCAACAATAAGTATGAGAAGATTGCAAAAAAAATGGATGTGGATTTCTTATACAAGTATTCAAAAAACCTTTCAATTGAACTCCGGGATTTCATAATACAAAATCTGGCTTTCGGGTCTTTTATTTTCCGTGATCCTGATACGAAAAAGGAGATTGCAAGGGCTGCAAACCTGCAGGATTTCCAGCAGGTTCTTTTGAGTATCCCTGATAATAGCCTTGAATATCATACAAGCCGTGATCATTTTTCAAAATGGCTGAATGCAAGAGCATTATTCCCAATTGCACAAATGTTTAAGTATTTGAGCAGGGACGATTTCAGCTCACTTGATGAGATCAGGAAATTTTTAGACATGACTATATCCTGCTTTCGTTTTGGTAAGGGGCGTGGAGTTATTGCAAAATTTGAGAGGAAAACATATGATCAGTATTCGGTTTTTTCACGAATAGGCGAAGGTTCAATCGGGGGTAAAGCAAGGGGGCTTGCTTTTATAAGTTCCCTGATAAAGGATGAAAAACTTTTCAGTAAATATAAAGATGTTGTGATCACTATTCCAAGGACAGTGGTTTTATGTACAGATGTTTTTGATGAGTTTATGGAAAATAATGATCTGTATAAAATTGGATTGTCTGATCTTTCTGATGATGAGATACTTCAATATTTTACCAAAGCTGAATTACCCCGATGGATTTACCTGGATATAAATGCTTTTCTTAAGATATCGGGAAATATCCCCATCGCTGTAAGGTCTTCAAGTAAATTGGAAGATTCACATTACCAGCCGTTTGCCGGTATTTACTCTACATATATGATTCCTCCGCATCATGACAGCAAGGTGATGGTTGCAAAGCTTGCTGATGCTATTAAGCAGGTATATGCTTCGGTTTATTTCAAGAGCAGTAAAGCATATATGACAGCAACATCTAACGTTATTGATGAAGAAAAAATGGGAATAATATTGCAGGAGGTTTGTGGACATCAATATAACAATCGATTCTATCCGACAATTTCAGGTGTGGCAAGGTCACTTAATTTCTATCCTATCGGATCTGAAAAGCCTGAAGATGGAATCGCCAATGTTGCAATGGGACTCGGTAAGCTGGTTGTGGATGGTGGTGCTACTCTTCGTTTTTCTCCTAAATATCCTCGTAAAATTCTTCAGTTATCAACACCGGAATTGGCATTGAGAGAATCACAAAAGCAGTTTCTTGCGCTTGATCTCAATATGGATAGTTTTGTTCCTTCAGTTGATGATGGAGTTAATATTCTTAGTTTACCTGTTAGGGAAGCAAAAAATGATAATACTTTGAAATGGGTGGCTTCAACATTCGATTTTGAGAATAATATTCTGCGGAATGGATATTCTGGCTCAGGCAAACCGGTAATAACATTTTCCAATATCCTGGAACACAATGCATTCCATTTGGCTGAGATACTCCGGGATCTTCTTGAGATTAGTCAAAATCAAATGAATAACCCTATCGAGATAGAATTTGCTGTAAATATGGATACTCCTGAAGGATATCCTAAAGAGTTTAGTTTTTTACAGATAAGACCGGTAGTTAATGATGAACAATTTGATTCCATAATTCTTGATGATGTAAAGAGTGAAGACACACTCATTATTTCTGATTCTGCTCTGGGAAATGGAATTTTAAAAGGAATTCGTGATCTTGTATATGTTAAACCCGGTGCTTTTGATGCCTCTTTTAACGAAAAGATAGCTGATGACATTGATAGACTAAATACTAAGTTTGCCGGTGAGGGTAAGAACTACATTCTAACAGGGCCCGGGCGATGGGGCTCAACTGATCATTGGCTGGGTATACCTACAAAATGGACCCAGATATCACAGGCAAGGGTAATCGTTGAATCGGGATTGGAAAGCTACAGGATCGATCCAAGCCAGGGAACACATTTCTTCCAGAATCTTACATCATTCAGGGTGGGATATTTTACCATAAATCCCTTTATGAATGATGGTTATTATGATATTAAATTTCTGGATAGCATGGAAGCCGTATATGAAGATGACTTTATACGCCATATAAAGTTTTCTGATCCTCTGCTTGTTGTTGTTGACGGAAAAAACAGGAAGGGTGTGATCTATAAACCGGGAAAGGGAAATATCAATAAGGATTCATGACCTGGTGCTTCAAGGTTTCAGCCACGAATTGACCTTCCGCTCAGGCACTCTGTGCATCTACACTTTGGTCAATTTTTTTAACCAGTCCCTGGAGTACTTTACCCGGACCCACTTCAGTGAATGATGAAGCTCCGTCGGCAAGCATGTTTATAACAGTTTGAGTCCATTTTACCGGTGATGTTAACTGGTCAATTAAGTTCTTCTTTATTGTCTGAATATCAGTTGAAGATTTGGCAGTAGCATTTTGATAAACAGGACAAGCAGGTTCTGAAAAATGTATTTGTGTGATTGATTTTGTTAATTCATTTCTTGCAGGTATCATTAAAGGTGAATGAAAAGCTCCCCCAACTTTTAGCTGGATAACCTTTTTAGCTCCATGTTCCCGGAGTTTATCCATTGCTTTTTGAATACCAATTAATGATCCGGAGATTACAACCTGGCCGGGGCTGTTATAATTTGCAGGAACAACAATATCATCAATTTCGTTACAAACCTGTTCTATCAATTTATCTTCCATCCCCAGTATTGCTGCCATCGTAGATGGCTCTGCCTCACAGGCTTTTTGCATAGCCATTGCCCGTTTACTAACCAGTATTAACCCATCTTCAAATAATAATGATTTATTGGCAACAAGTGCTGAAAACTCACCAAGAGAATGTCCTGCAACCATGTCAGGTTTAAAATCTTCTCCTAAAGTTGCAGCAAGGATTGTCGAGTGCAGAAAAATGGCTGGCTGGGTTACCTTCGTTTGTTTCATATCTTCATCAGTTCCCTCAAACATTATATCTGTAATTCTAAACCCCAGAATATTATTAGCTCTCTCAAACATTTCTTTTGCCTGCCCGGAGGTATTGTATAAATCTTTTCCCATTCCAACAAACTGGGCTCCCTGGCCAGGGAATATATATGCCTTCATAGTTATAATGTTTTTTTAAGTTTTCCTCATCACCTCATCACCTCATCACTGCCTCACAATAATTAATGAAGCTTAGAGCTTATGAGGTGAATAAACTCTTCACGGGTTGGCTCTTTAAGGAATTCGCCTGTAAAGGCAGAAGTAGTGGTAACTGAATTTTGTTTTTGTATACCTCGCATTATCATACACATATGCTGTGCTTCAATAACAACTGCTACACCGAGAGGATTCAGAGTTTCCTGGATACAATCTCTTATCTGGACAGTAAGACGCTCTTGTATCTGCAACCGACGGGCAAAAACATCAACAACACGTGCAATTTTGCTAAGGCCTGTGATATAACCATTTGGAATATATGCAACATGTGCTCTTCCAAAAAATGGGATCATATGATGTTCACATAGTGAATATAATTCAATATCTTTTACCAGTACCATTTGCTGATAATCTTCTTTGAATTTAGCCCCCTTGATAATCTCATGAGGTTCGGTATTATATCCTTGTGTAAGGAATTGAATAGCTTTTGCAACACGAAGAGGAGTTTCTTTCAGCCCTTCCCTGTTTGAGTCTTCTCCGATAAGATCAAGAATGTTCTTATAATGAAAAGACAATTTTTCAGTGCTCTTATCATTCCATTGGTCGACTTTAGTGTAACCATTTTTCAGGTTTTTCCCGTATCCGTCATTTATAATTTCCATAAGCTGATATTATTTTCCAAAATATTCAATAAAATTATTTTCAGTTTCTTCAATTTTTATTTTGTGAAGCTCAACTCCTAACATCTTTACTTTCGGATCCAGAACTTCCCATATCGAGATAGCCAGATTCTCGGATGATGCAACTTTTCCATTCATAAAGTCCACTTCCAGATTCATGTTCTTATGATCAATTTTTTGAATTACGTTTTCTCTGATTATAGAACTTAATGTTTTGAGATTAACAAGGTAGCCGGTTTCAGAATTTATATTACCTTTAACCGTAACGAATAAAATATAATTATGTCCATGCCAGTTTGGATTGGAGCAATCCCCGAACACTTCCTGGTTTTTACTATCTGACCACCCATTTTTATACATCCGATGAGCTGCACTGAAATTTTCCCTGCGAGTTAAATAAATCATTAGCATGCAATTTTATAATAGGCGATTCAAAATATATTAATTGAGCCCGTCTATAAAGTAAATCAAAGCCGTTTCGGTCATTTAATAATTGATATTTGGTATTTATTTGTTATTTGAGATTTATTTTTAATTTTTAATTTGTAATTTAAAATTTTTAAGGGAACCAAGATATCTATTTATTTGATTTATTTCAAAAGAACAATGAAAATTCTGATAATTTCTGCCACTCATCAAGAGGTTAAACCTTTGGTCGGTAAGCTTAAATTGAAAAACCAACCTGAACCTGATTTCAGGAGATACAAGTATGAAAATCATAGTGTTGATGTGCTGATAACGGGTATTGGAAGTATTTCAACTGCTTACATGCTAATGAAATTTGTTACTGCTGAAGTTTATGATTTTATTATTCAGGCAGGTATAGCGGGGAGCTATAATAAAAAAATTCATATTGGATCTGTGGTTCATGTGCTAAACGAGCAGTTTGCTGACCTTGGAGTGGAAGATAAGAATAAGTTTTTTACTTTATTTGAGAAAGGAATTGGTTCACCTGACAAACTGCCTTACTCAGGGGGGAAGCTTGTAAATCCTGTTAGTTTCAATTCGGAAATAATAAAAGATATTCCAAGTGTATCGGGAATTACAGTTAACTGCGTAAGCGGGAGCAATGAAACAATTTCTTTATATCGTAATAAATTTAAACCGGATATTGAATCGATGGAGGGTGCTGCATTTTTCTATATTTGTATAATGGAAAACATTCCCTTTATAGAATTGAGAGGGATATCAAATTTTGTTGAGGAAAGGAATAAGAAATTATGGGATGTCGAATTAGCGGTGAACTCATCTAACGAAGCACTTCTTGAAATTATAGCTAAAATTTGTTAGTGAGTATTTTTAGAATTCAGAGACTTAGTTATGAAACTGAAACTTGGTTTTTCAACCTGTCCGAATGACACATACATCTTTGATGCTATTGTAAATAAGAGGATCAATCTTGAGGGAATCTCTTTTGAGATTGTTTTGGCTGATGTTGAGGAACTAAATAAAATGGCTTTTGAATTAATTCCGGATGTTACCAAGTTAAGCTTTCATGCTTATGCACATGTTTCCGATTATTATAAAATCCTGAATGCCGGGAGTGCCCTGGGATATAAAAATGGTCCTCTGCTTATTAGTAAGAAAAAAATTTATCCCGACGAGGTAAGTGATTTGATAATAGCTGTTCCTGGTAAATATACAACGGCTAACCTGCTTCTTGGGATTGCTTTTCCTGATGTAAAAAAGAAAAGAGAGTATCTTTTCTCGGATATTGAAGATGCTGTATTGAGCGGGGAAACTGATGCCGGCCTTATTATCCATGAGTCGCGGTTTACATATTCCCGTAAAGGACTTAAAAAAGTAATTGACCTGGGAGAGTACTGGGAAGAGAAAACCCACTTGCCAATCCCGCTTGGAGGAATTATGATCAGAAGGGATTTGCCTGAGGATATAAGAAGGAAAGTGAATCATATTCTTAAGACAAGTATAAGTTACGCGGAGCAAAATCCCAGGGCTTCAATTGATTTTATTAAAATGCACGCCCAATCGGTGAAAGATGAAGTGATTCGTAAACATATTGATCTATATGTAAATGAATTCACAATTGATCTTGCGGAAAAAGGGAAAGATGCTATAAAGGAGCTGTATAAAAGAGCTGAACAGTCTGGTTTGATACCTGAAGTAAACAGGGAAATGTTCGGGTAAACCTGTTACTCATAACCCGCTTTGTCCGCCGTAGTGGTAACGAAGGCGGATAACTCGTAACATTTTAGTCATTTTGAATTTTAGTCAATTTTAGTCAATTTTAGACATTTTAAATTTTAGTCATTCTTCACTTAAGACATTTGATATGATAGTAGTTACCGGAGCAGCAGGTTTTATTGCCAGTAATCTGGTTGGCGGCCTCAATGAAAAAGGATTTAAAGATATCATTCTGGTTGATGATTTTTCAAAGCTTGAAAAGAATAAAAATTTTAACGGGAAAATTTATACAGATAAAATTGACCGGGAAAATTTCTTTAACTGGTTCAGGAAAAATCACCGTTTTATCCAATTTGTTTTTCATATAGGTGCCAGAACAGATACAACCGAGTTTAATGAATCGGTGTTTGAGAATTTAAATCTGGGGTACTCAAAAAAGGTTTGGCTGTTGTGTGTTGAATTTGGCATTCCACTGATCTATGCTTCCTCTGCTGCAACATATGGTCTCGGTGAGCTCGGTTATGAAGATAATCACATGATTGTGAGTAAACTCAAACCTCTTAATCCATACGGTAAATCGAAAAACGAATTTGACAAATGGGCAATAAAACAGGAAAGGAAACCCTATTATTGGGCAGGACTAAAATTTTTTAATGTCTATGGACCAAATGAATATCATAAAAGCAGAATGGCTTCAGTTGTATTTCATGCTTATTACCAGATAAAGGAAACCGGGAAAATAAAACTTTTTCGTTCACATAATCCCGGTTTCAAAGATGGTGAACAGGCACGGGATTTTATTTATGTCAAGGATGTTATTGATGTATTGATCTTTCTTATGCACCAGAGGAAAAATCCGGGTATTTATAATCTGGGAACAGGAACTGCCAGAACTTTTAATGATCTTGCTAAAGGAATTTTTGAAGCTATGGGTTTGGATGAAAATATTGAATATATCGATACACCTGAAGATATTCGTGATAAGTACCAGTATTTTACTCAGGCTGATATTACAAAACTAAGATCTATAGGGTATGAAAAACCGTTTATTTCGCTTGAAGATGGTATAGAAAACTATGTGCAGAATTATCTTAACTCACGTGGATATAACTAATCAGTATTCATCTTTTTTATATCAATCGTTCTTTTTGTTTCATCTTTTGTTTTGCCATTATTAAGATTATTCAGATCACTGACAAACTTCCTGATATCTTCATCGTTAAATCCTTTTTCTTTTGCAGCCTCTTCTAGTGTTCCCCATATTGGCTCCCCGCAGGCGATGCATTTAATGCCATGCTCCATAAGGTATCTTACTGAACCAGGGATGGTTTCCACCAGGTCTTCAATGGTGATATTCTTATCTATCATTTATCCTTTATAAAAAATCGCCTTAATAATATGGTTTGCCATTTTGGGATTTTCTTTTAGCCGGCGGGTTGAATAACCGAACCAGTCTTTACCAAAGGGAACATAAACCCTCATCCTGTGCCCCTTATCAACAATCGACTTTCTAAGTGCCGGTGTTACACCATACAACATCTGGAATTCATACTTTTCTTTCGGTACATTATACTTCTCAATAAGCTTATTGGCATCCTCTATCAGGGGCTTGTCATGAGTGGCAATTCCGGGATAGATGTTATTCCTGAACATAAATTCGAGTTCTTCCAGAAAGTGATCGTTTATAACTTCATATTTTTTGTAAGCTATCTCAGGTGATTCAACGTAAATCCCTTTGCATAGTCTGTAATTTAAAGGTGATTTTTCAGTGTGAATATCCATAAGCTTTTTCAGGTCATCCAAGGTACGTTTCATATATGACTGGAACACAAGGCCAACATTATCAGGAAATTCATTCTGAAGTCTTCTGAACAATTCTATTTCCATATCAACGCATTGCGAATCCTCCATATCAATGCGGACAAAATTGTTGTATTTGGCAGCTTTAATAACAATTTCCCTGATTTTTTCATAACAGATTTCCTTGTCGATCAGCAACCCGAACATGGTAGGTTTGATGGAATAATTCCCATCGATCTTATTTTTCTCAGAAACATCTATTAATTCCAGGTATTGATTTTTATTATCTTCCGCCTCATCGAGATTATGGATAAATTCACCAAGAACATCAAGGGTAACCATTATTCCTTGTTTGTTAAGTTCTTTTGATACCCTTAATGCATCCTCTGTATTTTCACCAGCGATATAGGATTTTGAAAAAAGCCAAACAAATTTTTTAGGGAAATAGGGTAAAAGATTGGCAATTAGTTTATTAAACATAATATTTTTGTCTTTTGTTTTAATAACCTGACAAATATCAATTTTCACATATTTGACAACCTGATAACATTGCTGATAATAACAATGGCGTAGTAAAAATATTATCTTACAAATTTCAAACCTATGATCTTTGTCATTCGTATATATAATTTTTAACAGGATAGATGAGAAGTAACTATTCAGTGTCTTAAGTTTGGAATGTCCGCCCGGCTGAACCATTCGAACGGGCCTAAATGAAGAAGTGACTAAAATGACTAAAGTGTCTAAAGTGCCTAAAATACCTAAAGTTATAACTTCTTCTCTTCCCATTTACTCATTTTATCATTTTATCATTTACTCATTTCTTCACTTAAGTTCACTTTAAGTACTGATTAGTTACGATGAGAAAAGTAAATTATTTTTGTAATACGGTGATAATGAAGGTAATACAACGAGCAGGATATAGTAAACAGTTGTAAATTCAAGGAAATAATATTTTTTTTGATTACCTTCAAAAATAATTGCAACCCTTTTTTAAGTCAACGTGTCATAACAATGAATATATAGTAATGCTTAACGAGAAACAGCTTGTAAAACAATGTGCAAAACATGACCGCCGTGCACAGAAACAATTGTTTGACCGGTATTCGGGATTGTTACTGGGTATTTGCAGGCGATATGTTGCTGAAACTTCGGAAGCTGAAGATATATTGCAGGAGGGATTTCTGAAGATATATTTAAAGATCAGGGAATATAAGGGAACAGGTCCTTTAATGGCCTGGATGGCTAGAATAATTATTAACACAGCTATTACACATTATCATAAAAACCGGAAACATCATTTTCATTATGATATTGAGGAGGTTAATGAAACAGATATAGAAGGGTTTATGTTTAACGACCTGGATTTTACATGCGATGAGCTTCTCAATGTAATAGGTTCACTGCCCCAGGGATACAGGATGATTTTTAATCTGTATGCTGTAGAAGGGTTTAAGCACAAGGAAATAGCTGAATTGTTAGAGATTGATGTGAATACTTCCAAGTCACAATATTCAAGAGCAAGAAAACTGATCAGAAAAAAACTGGAAAATTTGAGTAAGGCTCATAATATCAAGGGGAAGAAGTGAAAGATAAGGGAAAAAATATTGAACAATTGTTTCACGAAAGTTTTAAGAATTTTCGTATTGAACCTTCATCCGGTGTTTGGAGAAAAATATCTTCAAAACTTGCATGGCAGAATTTTATAAGGTTTAATCTCAATTGTTTTAATGTTTATTATGCAATCGGAATAATTGCTCTTGGGGTTGCAAGTGTAATTATACTATCTGATTTATCAGGCAGGAAGATTAAAAAGCAGGGGACAGTTACAAAAGAAAATTTTATTCAGAAAAGTGGTGCTGAAAGTAAAATTACGACTGATTCACAGGAAGTAAAACAGCAAAATAACCAGGGTAAAATAATCATGGGAGGTGATAAAAAAACAAAAACACAATCTGAAGCAGTTGGTGGTGACGAAATACATATAACAGAGGATAAGAAAAGCAATAAAAAGATAGAAGATGCCGATATTAAAATAAATACAACCAGAAAAACAGTTCGCTCTGATAAGAATTCATTAAATAAAGACCGTAAGACAGGTGAAGCTATAGGGGAGAACCGGTCTGATATACAACCGGCTGCTTTAATTGCAAAATTTTCTATGTCTCGAAGATCGGTATGTGTTTCCATTCCGGTAGAGTTTACAAACCATTCGGAAAATGCAATTACATGTTTATGGCATTTCGGTGATGGTTGTTCATCAATTGAAAAAGATCCAGGATATATATATGATGAACCAGGGGAATATAAAGTTATCCTTGAGATAACTGATTCCAGGGGGGAGAAAGCAATTTGTTTCGAAACTGTCACCGTTTTTCCGAAACCGGAAGCACAGTTTGAAATATATCCGGAAAATCTGGTATTGCCAAATGATCCCGTAAAATTCCATAACTATTCAAAAAATGCCGTGAAGTATGAATGGGAATTCGGTGATTCAAAGCGTTCGGACGAAATGGAACCCACTCATTTTTACCAACGATTTGATAATTACGATGTTAAGCTAAAGGTATGGTCAGATATGGGTTGTGTCGATTCACTGGTTATTCTTAATGCCTTTACCAATTCGGCATATATGATCGAATTCCCCAACGCGTTTACTCCAAACCTGAATGGTCCGGGCAGTGGTTATTATATTCCCGGTGTTCCAATTAATGATGTTTTCCATCCTGTATACAAAGGTGTTATTGAGTATCAGTTAAGAGTATTTAACAAACGTGGACAGCTTATTTTTGAAAGCAATGATATCAATATGGGGTGGGATGGCTATTATAAAGGGAAACTTGCAGAACAAAATGTGTATATATGGAAAG
>JAUXED010000059.1 GCA_030618105.1 Bacteroidota bacterium
CAAATTTAATTGGAATATTGAAATATTACTATGCTAAACGATATTTCCCGGATGCTCATAAAATAATCGACGGAGGATAAAGGACTGAAAAGCGGATAAAATTTATATTTTTGCATCAAAGAAGGGAATAGAGGGAATAGAGGGAATAGAGGGAGTAGAGGGAGTAGAGGGAGTAGAGGGAATAGTGGAAAAATGCATTAACTTGCTAACAGCTAACAGCGTTTAACATATAACTTTTAACTTTATAACTTTATAACTTTATAACTTTTAACTTTTAAACTTTTCTATGAATATTCCTTCGAAATACAACCCGGCATTAACAGAGGAAAAATGGTATCAGTACTGGATGGAAAAAGGTTTTTTTCACTCTGAGCCTGATGAAAGGGAGCCTTATACAATAGTAATTCCACCACCCAATGTTACCGGAGTTCTGCATATGGGACACATGCTTAACAATACCATACAGGATATTATGGTACGAAGAGAGCGGATGCTGGGGAAAAATGCACTCTGGGTTCCCGGAACGGATCATGCATCTATTGCTACGGAAGCAAGGGTTGTGGCAAAGTTAAGAGAGAAAGGGATAAAAAAATCAGATCTTTCACGGGATGAATTCATGGAACATGCATGGGAATGGCGTAATGAACATGGGGGTATTATCCTGGAGCAATTAAAAAAACTTGGTGCCTCGTGTGATTGGGAAAGGACCAAATTCACCATGGATGATGATATGTATGAGAGTGTTATTGATGTTTTTATCGATCTGTTCAGTAAAGGTTTTATTTACCGTGGGAAAAGAATGGTAAACTGGGATCCCCAGGCTAAAACTGCCATTTCTGACGAGGAGGTGATATTTAAGGAAGTGGACTCAAAACTATATTATTTCAGGTACAAGATTGACGGGGAAGATAAGTGGCTTGAGATTGCTACAACACGACCGGAAACTATACTTGGTGATACAGCAGTTTGTGTTCATCCTGACGATGAGCGGTTTAAATATCTGCATGGGAAGAAGGCACTAATACCATTGGTTAACAGGTCTGTTCCAATAATTACAGATGAGTATGTTGATCAGGAATTTGGTACCGGTGCACTGAAAATTACCCCTGCTCATGATGAGAATGATTATGAAATCGGCAAGAAACACAGTCTTGAGGTTATTGATATTTTCAACGAGGACGGAACACTGAATGAAAACGCACAATTTTTTATTGGCGAAGATCGCTTTAAGGTTAGAGACAAGATAACGAAAAAACTTGATGATGAAGGACATCTTGTAAAAGTTGAAGATTATGTAAACAAGGTGGGATACTCTGAGCGGACCGATGTAGCAATAGAACCCAGACTGTCACTTCAATGGTTCTTAAGGATGAAGGAGCTGGCGCAACCGGCTCTGGAACATGTGATTAATGACGATATAAAAATATACCCCAAAAAATTTAAAAATACTTACCGTTACTGGATGGAAAATGTGAGGGACTGGTGCATATCACGACAATTATGGTGGGGACAAAGGATACCTGCTTACTATATTGAAGGAGAGGATGCTTTTGTGGTTGCAAAAACCCGTGAAGAGGCATTGGTTATGGCAAAGGAAAAAACCGGCAATACGGGTTTAAAAGATAGCGATCTGAAACAGGATGAGGATGTGTTGGATACCTGGTTCTCATCGTGGTTATGGCCCATTTCGGTTTTTGACGGTATAAGGAATCCCGGTAATAAGGATATCGGGTATTATTATCCGACAAATGACCTGGTAACTGCACCGGAGATCCTGTTTTTCTGGGTTGCAAGGATGATAATTGCCGGGTATGAATATTTGAATGAGAAGCCCTTTAAAAATGTTTACCTTACGGGTATTGTGCGTGATAAGCTGGGGAGGAAGATGTCAAAGTCGCTGGGTAACTCGCCCGATCCACTGGAGTTGATAAAGAAATATGGCGCTGATGGTGTAAGGGTTGGAATGCTTCTTTGTTCACCGGCCGGGGGTGACCTGCTATTTGAAGAGAGCCTGACGAAACAAGGGAGAAATTTTAGTAACAAAATATGGAATGCATTCAGACTTATTAAAAACTTTGAGGTTGATGAGGATATTAACCAACCTGATGCATCTGCGAAAATTGTTCAATGGTTTGATGCGAAGTTGAACGAAGCAATAAAAACGCTGGAAAAGCAATTTACACAGTATCGTTTATCCGAAGCATTAATGACTGTATATAAACTATTCTGGGATGAATTTGCTTCGTGGTATCTTGAGATCATCAAACCTTCATACAAACAACCGATTGATAGAAAAACCTTTGAAGCTACAACTGATTTTTTTGAAAAATTATTAAAGATCCTGCATCCTTTTATTCCTTTTATTACCGAAGAGATATGGCAACTTATCAGGGAAAGGAAAGATGGAGAAAGCATTATGATATCAAAGATGCCAGGGGCATTTTCATACGACAAGTCGCTTGTTAGCAGGTTTGAAAAAACAAAAGAGACAGTAAGTGCAGTAAGAACAATCAGGAAGGGAAAGAATATTCCTGTTAAAGAGCCCCTGACTCTGATGGTTCGGGAAAATGAAGAAAATTATGATAACCGTTTTGGTGAAGTGCTGAAAAAGCTAACTAACCTGTCAGACATACAATTTATTGAAAAAAAGCCCAAAGGTGCGGCTTCTTTTATAGTAAAAACCACAGAATATTTTATTCCACTGGGGGACAAGGTGAATGTGGAAGAAGAGCTTGATAAACTAAGGAAGGAACTTAATTATTCAAAAGGTTTTCTGGCTACGGTGATGAAAAAACTCGACAATGCTCATTTTATTCAGAACGCCCCGGAGAAGGTGGTAAGTATGGAAAAGACCAAGAAAGAGGACGCTGAATTGAAGATCAAAACACTGGAAAAAAGGATCGCGGAATTAAAATAAAATTCTTATGAAAGACAATAAAATTGCTCTTAATCCAAATGAACTGGTACAATTTATCAAAAAAACCCCGGCAGAATTTACCAAAGGTGATCTGATCAGGTTTATTGAAGCCAGGAGAATTAAGATGATGAATTTTCGGTATGCCGGTGAGGACGGGAAATTAAAATCATTGAATTTTGTTATTTCAAGTCTGGAGCATCTTGATTCAGTGCTTACAGCCGGAGAGCGTGTTGACGGATCCAGCTTGTTTTCGTTCATCGAAGCCGGATCGAGTGATCTGTATGTAATTCCCAGGTATAAAACAGCATTTCTTAATCCTTTTACAGAAGCACCAACATTGGAAATCCTTTGTTCGTTTTACAATAGTGAAGGGAAGCCACTTGAAAGCTCACCGGAATACATATTACAAAAGGCACATAAAGAATTCAGGGACAAGACCGGTTATACATTCAAGGCGCTGGGGGAACTGGAATATTATGTTAATTCTGTTAAGGATGACTTGTATCCGTTGTTTAACCAGAAAGGTTATCATCAATCAAAACCATTTGCCAAGTTTGAGGATCTTCGGGTAGAAGCACTTGAGTTGATTGCTGCAGCCGGGTGCAAAATTAAGTATGGACATTCGGAGGTTGGAAGTTTTTCGACAGAAAATGAAAACTTTGAACAACATGAAATAGAATTCCTGCCTGTTGATGCCGAAGATGCAGTTACCCAGATGTTGATAGCAAAATGGATACTCAGGATGCTGAGCTATGAGTACGGTGTAGAGATTAGTTTTGCCCCTAAAATTATTATTGGCAAAGCGGGCAGCGGTTTACATATTCATATGATGCTTGAAAAGGACGGAATGAACAAAATGGTCGAAAATGACCGGCTTAGTGATGTAGCCCGGAAAATGATAGCCGGCATATTAGATGTTGCTTCTGCACTTACCGCATTTGGGAATACTGTTCCTACCTCTTATCTCAGGTTGGTTCCTCACCAGGAAGCTCCAACTAATATTTGTTGGGGTGACCGGAACAGGTCGGTATTGGTAAGAGTTCCATTGGGTTGGAATAAAACAGGAAATATGATAAATGAAGTTAATCCCATGAGTCCTGTAGAAAAAAAATCCCGGTTAAGCAAACAAACTGTAGAATTTCGTGCACCAGATGGCTCAGCAGATATTTATAAACTTCTGGCGGGTTTGATAGTAGCAGCGCAGCATGGAATTGAGATGGAAGGAGCACTTAAAATGGCTGATGAACTTTATGTGGATGTGAATATTTTTGATGAAAAATATAAGGATCAATTGGCAAAACTTCAGCAACTTCCCTCCTCATGCTGGGAATCAGCAGAGGCGCTTGAGAAACACCGGAAACTGTTTGAGCAAAATAACATCTTCCCGGCAGGGGTGATTAGTGATGTTATTGAAAAACTAAAGTTATTTAATGATAAAGGACTTAGTGAAAAATTATATGGGAAAGAAGAGGAACTGCGTAAAATTGTTTTGAAATATATTCATTGTATGTAGGAGCTAAAATGCGTAAATGCGTAAATGCGTAAATGAGTGAATGAGTAAATGGGAGGAGAAGAAAAGATTAAGAAGTTATAAGTGAACTAAAGTTAAAAGAACCAGTGACCAGTAACCAGTAACCAGTAACCAGTAACCAGTTCAACCTCAAGCATTCTGGAACCTTGAACTTTTAACTTTTAACTTTTAACTATCTTTAGACTGCCGACTGTAGACTGCCGACTGCCGATTGCCGATTGCCAACTGCCAATTGCCGACTATCGATTGAAAAAATAAGCACGTAATAATTTAGGGGGCCAGGCGGTGTATTTGCCAGCGCATAATCTTTTTTTCATACATAATACGGTCGTGCAGACGATTTTCCCGGCCCTGCCAGAATTCTATTCTGTCTGGTTTTAAAATATACCCTCCCCAATCAGCAGGTCTGGGTATTTCTTTTCCATCAAAATTATTTTTTTGTTCTTCAAACAGATTTTCAAGGTATTCACGGTTGGGTATTTTCCGGCTCTGTAACATAGTCCATGCACCTAATTTTCTCCCTCTTGTTCTGGAGTTGAAAAACTTATCTGATATATTACTATCTACTTTTTCGATATATCCTTCAATTCGCACTTGTCTTTCTAACCTTGCCCAATAGAAATTTAATGCTCCATAATGATTGAGCATAATCTGTTTTCCCTTCCAGCTTTTATAGCTTGAATAAAAAATAAACCCTTTATCATTAAGCTCTCGTAACAAGACAATTCTACACGACAGTTTTCCATCAGGAGTTGCAGTTGCCAGAGCCATTGCAGTGGGCTCTTTTTCCTTTTTGCTAATAGCTTCATCCAGCCATTTTTCGAATTGTACAATTGGATTAGGATTAACATCTTTTTTTCGAAGTTTACCTAATTTGTACTCTTGTATACCTGATTCAAGTTCTTCTTTCATGATCGAAATTATTCGGGCGGTTCATTATTTAAAAAAGTATCTTTTTTTAGATTTGCTGATTGTATACTGGCATTCAGTTCAAACCCGATTAAGATTGAAATTGAATTGAAATAAAGCCATATCAGGACGACCATCAGCGAACCTATAGATCCATATAACTTATTGAATCTTCCGAAATTATTTACAAAATAAGATACACCAACAGAGGACAAAATAAACAATAATGTAGCAACGATTGAACCAACAGAAAAGAATCTCCAGTTTTTTCGTTTAGCAGGGGCAAAATAATAAAGAAAAGAAATAGCAAAAAAGATGAGTGTGACTATAACTATCCATTTTGCTGTTTGGGCAATGTAAAATACCAGGTCTTTTTCAATAATATTTAAATCAACCAGTTCCCCTATAACTGTATTACTGAAGATAATTATTAATACTGCAATTGTAAGTAAGACAGTAAGCACAAAAACCAGGATAAGGGAAATTTTCCTCTGGTTTATCCAGTTCCTGGTTTTTACAGGATGATGTGAAATATTAAAAACATTGATTAAACGGTGCATTCCTGTACTGGAAAAAGCAAGTGTAACAAAGAACATAATTATTAGCAAACCACCGCTTTTCTCAGTTATTACTGCGATAAGTGATGTTTCAAGAAAATTGTAAGCGTTTCCAGGAAGTATTTGCTGAAAAAGTTCTAATAGTTCGGTCTGGAAATTTTGAATTGGAATAAAGGGGATCAGGGTAAAAAGAAAGATTGTGGTAGGAAGGATTGCAAATAAAAGGCTGAAAGCAATCGCAGATCCTCTTGCATCCATTGATCCTCTTTTAAAACCCCGGAAGAAATATGAAATTACATAATAAATGGGAATATGCTCAAATCCCGGAAGACTTATCTTTTTCACTTTTTGTATAAAACGATACCCCAGATCTTTAATGATCCTGTTGAATCTTTTTTTATTTAAGCCAATTATTCCCAAAGTTTATTAATTAATTGCTTTAAGGCTCATATCCAGACTACGTATCTGGTGGGTTAAAGCACCAACTGAAATATAATCCACTCCACATTCAGCATAATCCCGGATGGTTTCGAGTGTAATTCCCCCGGACGATTCCGTTTCATATTTTCCATTGATCAGTTTAACAGCTTTACGGGTATCATTTAATGTAAAATTATCAAGCATTATCCTGTTTATTCTACCGGTTTCAAGAATTTCCCTGATCTCATTAAGATTTCGGGCTTCAATTTCAATTTTAAGATTTTTACCAATACTTTCAAGGTATGCATGTGTTGAATTAATGGCTTCCTTTATTCCTCCGGCAAATTCGATATGGTTATCTTTAAGCATGATCATATCAAAGAGGCCCATTCTGTGGTTATCACCACCACCGGTTTTCACAGCCATTTTTTCAAAAACCCGTAGTCCGGGAGTTGTTTTCCGTGTGTCGAGAACTCTGGTTTTTAGCCCTTCCAGTTTCCTTACATAGTTATTTGTTGTAGTGGCTATCCCGCTCATCCGTTGCATAAAGTTTAAAACAAGTCTCTCGGATTGAAGTATAGAGAGGACCTTTCCGGAAACAATAAACGCGACATATCCGTTTTTAATTTTTGCACCATCTTCAAGAAACACTTCCAATTTAAGTGCGGGATCTATTTGGTGAAATACCAACATCGCAACTTCTATACCGGCAAGAACTCCCTGTTCCTTTATTAAAAGATGTGCTCGTCCACTTACATTTTCAGGGATACATGAAATGGATGAGTGATCACCATCGCCAATATCTTCAGTAATAGCTAATTTTATTAGTTCACTCAGGGTTTTTGAGTTCATGTTCCTTTTCTATTCTGAGTTGGTGGATTAACAGCTTCCCTTCTCTGGTTTTCAGAAGGAAATAAACACGAAAGGTTGTATTATCTGTAACAAGTTCAGCAATAGAGTATTTTGAATCTTCTTTTCCTCCGTGGTGAAGAATAGTGAATTTTTTCGGAGGGAAGTTTTTAAAAAAATCCCTCAATATTCTTTCGGCCTGAATTTTGCTGTAAAGATCTTCATTCTGGAGGACAACAAGCTCTATGTTTGAATTAAAATATTTTGCCAGTTCCAATGAATTGCCTGCTTTAAAAGCAAGTGAAATTCCTTCCGGGATCCCCTGAGGGTTTGAATAGACCATAATATCAAGACCGGCAAGAAAAATTAACAATATGAATATTTTGCGAAATCCGATCATTTTGAGTAATCTTAAATTGTATTTAAACTAATACAAAAAATGCACCAATCTGTTTTCTGCAATTTAATAAAATTTGGTTAAAGTTATAATCTGATTAATTCACAAATTAATCAGAAAGAAAAAAGATAAAGGTATAAAGATAAAAATACTAATAACATAGCATGTTTTTTATGCGGTTTATTTTCTTTAAAAAAGTAATCTGATTTTTTTATGCGCTCTTTTACTTTATACTTTTTACTTTTGTCTTTTATCTTCTGCATGAATAATGCGGGATAATGTTATTCGATCAATGAAAAATTTGAATGTGATATTACGAAAATACAGGTTAGCTGCTTTATATCTTATTATCGGAGTAGCTCTGTTTACCGGTGGACAATGGACAGAAAACTATCTTATTCGGGGAGGGAATGATTCTTCCCTGATTAAGCGGTTTGAAAAAATATTTAACAAGAAAGAAAAATTTCTGGATGAGATTCTTGATCAGGTTGTTAATGATGAGAATATGGGTATGGAGATATTTAGTCAGGAAGAAATAGCTAAGTTGAACAAAAAGAATATAGCTGTTCTTGCATATCACGATGATAGCCTGGTTTTCTGGTCTGATAATTCTTTCAAAATTCCGGAGAAAGGCTTTAAGATTGAACAATCCGTTGTTTTCCTTCAAAATGGATGGTATTTTGTAAAGACCGTGAAAGCAGTTAACAAAACAGTGACTGGCTTGATATTGTTAAAGAATAAGTATAATTATGAAAACCGGTTCTTAAGAAATAAATTCCCGGATGAATATCATTTGCCATCATGTTATTTGATATCAAAAAATGATTTAGTTAATGGAGAGGCAATTCATGCTTTAAATGGCCTAACACTATTTTACTTAACTAAGGACAAGGATCCTGTTTGTTACGGAAATGTGGTATATTATATTTCTTTAGTTTATTTCATTGCCTTATTGTCTATATTATTGTGTTTAAGAAAGGTTCAGCAAAATCTGATAAGTAAAAAAGCAAAAACATTGGGGCTTTTTCTTCTTTTGTTGTTATTAATAATGGGATATTTGTTTTTTATAAAAGTAAAATTTTCGACACTTTGCTTTTCCCTTGATCTGTTTTCTCCTTATTATTGTTCGCTCTCGGAATATATCCCTTCTCTTGGTGAGTTTTTTCTTCTATCCCTGTTCACATTTTTCTTTTCTTATAATTTTTTTAGGGATTTTAAACTATCATTAAAATCAGATAAAACAACATTCTTTGTCAGGTTAGTTATAGGTTGGGGGTGGTTACTGATTATTTCTACAGTTTTTATAATTATTTTTTCAATTTTCAGGAGTCTTATTTTGAATTCAATTATACCTCTGGAATTCAGCAAGATACAACACTTTACTTTTAATAGTTTTGTCGGTATAATTTCCATTTGCTTACTTATAATTTCTGTTATATTGCTTATACAGAAAGTGATTTATTCTATTAAAGACATACTTAATTCATTCTGGCTGACAGCCGGATTGTTTGTCTCTTTAATTGTTTTCCTGATTGCCGGACTCATATCCGGCACCAGTGTTATCTTAATGCCCGCGGGTTTTTTCCTGGTTATGGGTATAACAGGGGTTTTGGGATTGCGTTTCGGGTTTACACCTTTTAATTACATGGTGATTTTGGTTTTTATTATGGGCGTTTTTTCAACAGTCTTATTGATTTCTACTATCCACAATGAAGAAATGGAAAACAGAAAAGTGGTTGCAGTAAGTTTAGGGACTGAGAGAGATCCGGTAGCTGAGTTATTTTTTGAAGAATTGAACACAGAGATACAAAATGATCAGCAAATTGTTGAAATAATGAAAAAAGGGGCATTTTCTGCCGGAGATGAGGATGAGATATATGACATCCTGGAAAATAAGTACTTCAAGGGATTCTGGGAAAAATATGATCTTTCTACTGTTATTTGCCATGAAAATTCCGGCCTTATTGTTAATGGTCAGATAAAGGATAATTGTTTCGATTTTTTTAATGAGTTGTTGGAAAGTGAAGGTAATCCTATAAGTGATACACGCTTTACCTATATGGGATTATCCGCCGGCAGGATACGATATTTTGGAGTATTCTACTTTTCATGTGAACAAGACAGTAAGGAAAACGGGCTGTTCATTGAATTAAATTCAAAAATCCGTTATACTCAACAGGGTTACCCGGAATTATTATTAGATGAAAGATTAATCAGAGATTTGGGAATAAAAAATTATTCGTCTGCAAAGTATTATAAAGGAAAACTAATTATACAAAGTGGAGAATTTCCATATAGTCTGGCTTTTTCTGATAACACAAACGAACAGGAATTCGAATTTAAATATTTTGACGGATTTGAACATCTTATTTATCGTATTGATTCGCAAAATATTATTATTGTTGGGAAACCCAGGATAACGTTTGTAGATTATCTTATTACCTTTTCATATCTGTTTGTGATACTGATTATTTTGTTATACTTCATCAGGGTATTAATACAACTACCGGGTATAACCGGCTCAAGGCAATTTGATTTTAAAAGTAAAATACAATGGTCCTTGCTCCTTATACTGATTATCTCATTATTATCAATTGGCAGTGGTGCAATTTATTTAAGCATACGGCAATATAAAGATAAACATTTTGACAACCTCAGCGAGAAAATGCAGTCGGTATATATTGAACTGGAACACAAATTGAGCTTTGAAAATTCCCTGGCTTCAGGGTGGAGCTCTGATAAGTATCCCACTCTGAACGATCTGTTAAGGAAATTCTCAAATGTATTTTATTCTGATATTAATTTATATGACTCTGAAGGAAATTTATTGGCTACTTCGCGCCCGGAAATATTTAATGAAGGTCTTATTGGTGAAAAAATGAATATGGAGGCCTATAACCGGTTAGAGGTAAATAAAATGGCTGAATTTGTTCATAACGAAGCAATTGGTGATCTGCGTTATATATCAGGTTATATGCCTTTTACCAACTATGAGAATAAATTGCTGGCATATTTGAACCTGCCCTATTTTTCCCGTGAAAACATTCTTGCCGGTGAAATTTCAAACCTGGTGGTTGGGATTGTTAATTTTTCAGTGGTTCTTATCCTGCTTATAATGGGACTTGCTGTTTTTATCTCAACCAGGATAACCAACCCGCTTAGAATGATACAAAAGGAGTTCAGTAAAATTGAGCTGGGGAAGGAAACAAAACCTATTCATTACGAAGGTAATGATGAGATTGGTAGCCTTGTTAGTGAGTATAACCGTATGGTTAAAGAGCTGACAAGAAGTGTTGAAATGTTGGCGAAATCTGAGAGAGAATCTGCATGGAGAGAAATGGCAAAACAAATTGCTCATGAGATAAAAAATCCTTTGACACCTATGAAATTAAGTATTCAGCAACTTCAGAGGGCATGGGATGATAAATCTCCCAAATGGGATGAATATTTAAATAAATTTTCAAATAACCTGATTGAACAAATTGAACATTTATCATCCATTGCATCGGAATTTTCCAATTTTGCAGAAATACCTAAATCAAAGGGCGAAGTGGTAAATGTAATAACCAAAATAAGGAAATCGGTTGAGCTGTTTTCTAACGAGGGAAACATTGATTTTAATATAGATCTGAATAGTAATAATAAGGTGTTTATTTATTTCGATAAAGAAAAAATGGTTCAGGTTTTTTCAAATCTTATTAATAATGCAATCCAATCAATTCCGGATGACAGAAGAGGTAAAATTACAATAAGCCTTGATATTATTGATGAAAAAGTTCTTGTTAAAATCGCTGATAATGGATCAGGAATACCTAAAAAGATTGGCGATAAACTCTTTGAACCCAATTTTACAACGAAAACCAGTGGAATGGGATTGGGATTAGCTATTGTGAAAAATATAATGGAGGATGCAGGTGGAAGGGTATGGTATGAAACAGAGATTGGAAAAGGGAGTACTTTTGTAATTGAGATGCCTTTATATACCGGGTAAGATTGCCGCTGTTTCAGATTAAACTAAAAATAAGCGAAAGCAGAATGAAACTTGCTGTTCTATTGAGAATGTTGCCGGAAATGATTGTTCAGCGGAGCACGGACTTTCCTGTTTTTTTCTTGTAAAAAGATAGACAACTTTTTCCTGTTTTTATCGTATACAAAAATATCAAAATATTATTGCAGTAAGGTCGTGTCAACGATAAACATACGGGTGAGTTAAAATATGTAATATTTATCTATATTTGTTACCACATCATACACAAGTTTTTTTACTAAATGATAAAAAATATTATCAAACAGGCGATAATTTTCTTTTCTGTTTTATTCTTTTCATTTTGGTTTTCCTGCCACGGGAAAGCACAAACCTCTATTTCGGGTATTGTTAACAGCTATATTGATGTTACCGGCATAATTGATTCAGATGAACTAACAGTTAGTGATGCTTCAGCTTTCAGTCCGGGTGATACAGTTTTGCTGATACAGATGAAAGGTCTTGCGATAAATAACGAAAATAGTGCTAATTTCGGATCAAGACAGAATGTTTATTCAACCGGCAAATATGAAATAATAATAATAGCTTCCATCAGCGGGAACGATATCACTTTAGCCAGTGATATGACCAATTCATATGATGTAAATGGCCATACGCAAATGGTCAGAGTTCCCGGGTATGATAATGCGAGGGTTACCGGTAATCTTACATGTCCAGTATGGGATACTATTTCCGGCACCGGTGGTGTGGTAGCGTTGATAGTTGGAAACAAACTTTCTTTGGAAGCAGATATAGATGTTACAGGCAAAGGGTTTTCGGGGGCTCAGCCCTTTACTACCTCAAATGTTTTGTGTACAACAAATAGCGATTACTATTTTCCTGCCGGTTCAGACAGTGCCGGATATAAGGGAGAGGGAGTTGTAAGTTATGCTCTGGACAACACTTATCCGCTGAATGGAGATTATGCCAAGGGAAGAGGAGCTTATTTTAACGGAGGAGGAGGAGGTAACGGAAAATATTCCGGCGGTGGCGGCGGAGCCAACGGAGGTTCCGGTGGTTTAGGTGGAAAACAATCGAAGATTTGTGGAATTGAGGGAAACGGTGGTATTGGTGGAAGATCCATTCCCAATGAAATAATTTCTTATATTACGGAAAAACTGATCTTTATGGGAGGTGGTGGAGGTGCTTCTACCCAGCTCAACGGTGGAGATGGAACTGCCGGTGGTAACGGTGGTGGTATTATCATTATTATGGCAGATACTATTATAGGAAACGGACATTATATTAAAGCAAACGGTCAGACAGTTGTTGATATTACAAATGACACAGGAGGAGCAGGAGGAGGAGGAGCCGGGGGAACAATACTACTTGATGCAAAGGGTTATAAGGGTTCAGCACTGAATGTTCAGGCTTTGGGTGGTAATGGCGGTTCATCAGGAGCTGCTGCAGACAGTTGCACAGGTCCGGGAGGAGGAGGAGGAGGTGGAATAGTCTGGTATTCACAGGCTGTATTACCTGCAGAAATTAATTTAAGTGTCAACGGAGGTACAGCCGGAAGCGGAAATTGTCCTCTCTTTGGTCAGTCACCCGGAAATATTGGTACTACTGTTGCTAATTTGAAAGTACCTCTTACCGGATTTTTATTTAATTCAATATTTTCAATCCAGTCGGAGGCACTGAATGATACTATATGTGAGGAAGATATTCTTCCTAAACTTCTGGGAACAGCTCCACGTGGGGGAACACCTGCCTATGAATACCGATGGGAAAGTAGTAACGACAACTCGACATGGAATATTGACCTGGATTATGTGGCTGGCGGAGAAGATTATAATCCTCTCTCGGTAATGATTGATACTACTTATTACCGGCGTACAGTGAAAGATAATTCAGCACCTGTGATTGTTGATATCAGCAAAACAGTTACAATAATAGTCCAACCCAAAATTGAACAGAACTCTCTGAACTTTGACACCATAATCTGCCAGAACCAGATGCCAAATACAATAATTCCTGAGTTCTCTTCACCAATTGGCGGCGATGGCATATATTCATATTTGTGGGAACAGAGTACCGACGGGA
>JAUXED010000047.1 GCA_030618105.1 Bacteroidota bacterium
TCTGTGACTATTTGTCAGGTGTTTTCTGTTGGCATATACTTTGTCAGGAGGATGGTGATTCTAATATAATTGTATAACCAAAAATATTGATAAAATGAGAAAAGGAAAAATTGATGTAAAAACGGAGAATATTTTTCCAATAATAAAAAAGTTTTTATATTCTGATCAGGAAATATTTCTTAGAGAGATGATTTCTAATGCTGTTGATGCTACCCAGAAATTTCAAACACTTGCTTCAGTGGGAGATTATAAAGGGAAACTTGGTAGTGAGACTATACGTGTAAAGGTTGATAAAAAGAAAAAAACTATAACTGTATCAGATCATGGAATTGGAATGACAGCTGATGAAATTGAAAAATATATCAACCAAATAGCTTTCTCAAGTGCAGCAGATTTTTTGGAAAAATATAAGGATCAATCAGGTAATATTATAGGCCATTTCGGATTAGGCTTTTATTCTACTTTTATGGTCTCTGAAAAGGTTGAGATAATAACCAGGTCGTACCGGAAAGGAGCGAAAGCTGTTAAATGGATTTGTCATGGAACCCCGGAATTTACCCTTGATGAGATTGAAAAGAAAACTATTGGTACTGATGTTATACTGCATCTGGATAAAGAATCAAAAGAATACCTTGAAGAATCAAAAATAAATGAACTTCTTAATAAATATTGCCGTTTCCTGCCAATTAAAATAGCTTTTGGAAAACAAAAAGAATGGAAGGACGGAAAAGAAATTGTAACCAAAAAAGATAACATAATTAATGATACCAAACCTGCCTGGAACAGAAAGCCAGTTGACCTGAAAGAGGAGGATTACAAGAAATTTTATAGTGATTTATATCCAATGCAGGAGGCGCCTCTTTTTAATATTCACCTTAATGTTGACTACCCGTTTAATCTTACGGGAATTCTTTATTTTCCTAAAATAAAAAACAACATTGAGATACAGAAGAATAAGATACAACTATATTGTAATCAGGTATTTGTTACAGATTCAGTTGAGGGAATTGTGCCTGAATTTCTGACTTTATTGCATGGCGTTATTGATTCACCTGATATTCCGCTTAATGTGTCAAGAAGCTTTCTGCAAAATGATCCGAATGTTAAGAAAATATCAGGTCATATATCAAAGAAAGTTGCAGACCAGTTGAATGATATTTTTAAAAAAGAACGTCCTGAATTTGAAAAAAAATGGGACGATTTGAAATTATTTATTCATTATGGGATGATTACAGATGAGAAATTTTATGACCGTGCTGAGAAATTTACTTTGTTTAAAAATACCAATGGTAAGTTTTTTACTTTTAAGGAATATAAAGATCTTATTAAAGAGAACCAGGCCAATAAAGACAAAACACTTATCTATCTTTATTCCACCAATGCTGAAGAACAATTCACTTTTATAGAAAAAGCTAATCAGAAAGGATATGATGTTCTTTTAATGGACGGGCAGCTTGATACTCATTATTTGAATCATCTGGAACAAAAATTTACTAATGCACGCTTTGTTCGTGTTGATTCTGATGTTATTGATAAGCTTATTCAAAAAGATGATGTTTCTGAGTCTAAACTTACCGCTGAACAGAAAAATAATTTGTCTCCTGTTATTCAATCACAAATTCCCAAACAAGATAATTTTGTCGTCTCTTTTGAAAACCTGAAAGAGGAAGAACATCCAATGACCATTGTCCAGTCGGAATTTATGAGGAGAATGAAAGATATGTCAGAAATGGGAGGTGGAATGAATATGTATGGTAATCTGCCTGATAGTTTCACCCTTGTTGTTAATAGTAACCATCCTTTGGTAATAAAAATTGCAGAGGAAATGGAGAACACGGTTGGCGAAGATGTGAGAAAGCTAAATGAAAAAGTTAAACCTTTAGAGGATAATAAATCTAAATTTGAGAAAGATCAGGAAGGCAAAAAGGATGAAGAAATAAAGCAGGAGGAGAAAGACAGGATTGAAGATCTGAAGAAAAAGATAGATGAACTGAATGATAAAAAAGGGAAAGTTCTTTCAGAATATGGATCCAAAAATGAACTGGTGAAACAACTGATTGACCTTGCCTTGCTTTCAAACAATATGCTTAAAGGGGAAGAATTGAGTAAGTTTGTTAAGCGAAGTATTGATATAATGTAGGGATTAGAGGGAATAGAGGGATTAGAGGGATTAGAGGGATTAGAGGGATTAGAGGGAGTAAAGGGAATAAAGGGAATAGTTGAAAGTTTATAAAGTTGAAAGTTTATAAAGTTCAACGCTTACTTTTAACTTTATAACTTTATAACTTTTAACTCTTTGGAGTAAAGGGAATTTCCAACATTCCAATATTCCAACATTCCAATATAACTAAGTATTATCCTGAAGAACCTTATGTAATGACTAAAATGAATAATAACAGAGGTTAAAAGAATGTACTAACCTCTTTTTTAAGATAATCAAGAGCGATTTTTGTTGGTTCTTTATCCATTTCCATAACTTTCTCAAGTATATACCGGCTAAATTCAATAGCCGGGGCACCCGGTTTTACATGATCTGCGGATGAATTGATAATCTTAATGGTGTTGAATTTTGCATTTTTGATTATCTCCCAGGCATCAGGTGTCATATATACTTGTTGTGAAAGATTATGTTCAAATTCTGCTCTTATTGTATTAAGCATGGATGTTTGTATTTGCTTACTGGTCATTCCCTGCTTACTCGCTCGCATAATAAGAGATTCAAGCGAAATCCTTTCAAGAAAAAGTATAACTCGCTCATATGCCTGCAGTCTGATAGGTGTAACGTTTTTCTGATTTTGCAGGATTATCTCGTGTTTACGTTTTTCCTGATCGTTTCGGATAAATGCTCTGATAAGAAAATAAGCTGTTAGAAAAACGATTAATGCAGGTAAAGTGTATTTTAAAACCTCAAGTATTTCCATATAATGTTTATTTATTTTGAAGCTGATTTACAATCATCCCGGTTATGTTGTACAATATTAATTATTTTTCAGTTTATAACTCAATTTTTCGTCAAATTTGCATCTTTCAATATGTCATGTTAAATTTATGGTATGAAGAAATGATAAAATGAGTAAATGATAAAATGAGGAAATGAGGAAATGAGGAAATGAAAAGAAGTTTAAAGTGAACTAAAGTTGAGTAAGGTAAGTAGTTGAGTAAGGAGAAGAAAAGGCAAAAGGCTGTGAACTCGTAACTCGTAACTCGTAACTCGTAACATCTTAGAAGAATTTTGAATGTAAAAGTAAAAGAAGTGAGTAAGATGAGTGGTTTATGAATTTAAAACTATTTTATAATGAGTATAAGTATTATCGGCAGATCAATAGGAGAATCTGCAACCTTGCTGTTAAATGAAACAGCCGCGATATTAAAAGCTAAAGGTGAACCATTAATACATCTTGGTGGCGGAGAGCCGAAAAGCCGGACTCCCATTGATGCAATTATCAATTTTACCGGGTTATTAAACTCAGGCGAGATTCGTTATACCCCTGTGGATGGAACAATTGAAATGAAACAAGCAATAATAAGGTATACTGAAGAGTATTATGACAGGAAGGTTGCACCGGAAAATGTTATTGCATCTAATGGCGCTAAACAATCTATTATGGTTGCTTTACAGGCAATTCTTGATCCACAGGACGAAGTAATTTTCCCAGCACCCTATTGGGTAAGCTATCCCGAAATGGTTAAACTGTGTGGTGCAATCCCGGTTCCTGTGCATCCCGAAGATGGTACTTTTTATCCAAGGATGCAGGATATCGAGATGAATTTCACTTCTTACACTAAGGCAATTATTTTGAATTCTCCAAATAATCCAACAGGTGCGATATATTCTGATGAGTTTATTGCTGATGTGGTCCGTTTTTGTGAAAAAGAGGGCTTGTACCTTATTATGGATGATATCTATCATCGCCTCTGTTTTGACAGGAAAAAACCGGCAAATTGTTATAAATATGCAAAGGTTCTTGATGAGAATTCGAAACTTATCATAGTAAATAGTGTATCAAAGCAATACGCGATGACCGGTTTCCGGATTGGATGGGCAGTAGCCTGTAAGAAACTTATTGAGGTAATGTCTAATATTCAGGGACATCAGACTGCCGGTCCTCCTGTATTAATGCAAAAAGCAGCGATTGGAGCAATCACAGGTGTGCAATCAGGGGTTGAAAGCCTGAGGTTAACATTGGAAAATAACCGGAATGTAATGATGGATCGATTGAATGGTTTTGATGGTGTTAGACCGACTAAACCGGATGGAACATTTTATGTGTTTGCTGACTTTAGTACCTATGATAAAAATTCAACCCGACTTTCAAAATTCCTGCTCGATAAGGTTAGAGTACTGACCATGCCGGGAATTGAGTTTGGTTTGGATGGATATTTAAGACTCTCAACATGCGGTTCAATAAAAGATATAATCGAAGGTATTGAAAGGATAAAATGGGCACTCGATCCGAATTCGCCAAATGAACTGTATATCGGTGAACGAAAATTAGTTAGAGATTGGTTGTAGCAGAAATATGAAAATTATCGTTTCCGTTTTTGTAAATGAATAATAATACTTTTCTAAACAAGATACTATTGCTAAATTAGAATAATCAATATAATCACATGAAAAAATATTTAAAATTTGACACACCTGCAGTTAAACATGCCGGAGAATTAGCCAGCGACTATGGCCTTGAACATCATGGTTTTGTTCATCTGGATAAGGTTTTCTGGAATATTCCTGAAGCAGCTTTGTATGAGGAAGCTGTATTCAGGGGTGAAGGGAAGATGGTTCACGGAGGTCCGTTTCTTGTTAATACAGGAAAATGGACTGCCAGGGCTGCAAATGACAAGTATTTTGTGAGCGAGCCTTCTACCAGTGATAAAATTGACTGGGGTGAATATAACCGTCCTATTAATACCGAGAAATTTATTGGAATATTGTCAAGATTGCAGGCTTATTTACAAGGTGAAGAATTATTTGTTCAGGATGTTTATGCCGGGGCAGACAAAAGATACCGTGTTCCCTTCAGGTTTATAACCGATAAAGCATGGCAAAGCCTTTTCGTGCGCAATATGTTTCATACTATTAATAATCAGGATGAGTTGAGGAAGTTTATTCCTGAATTTACTGTCATCTCATCTCCTTCTTTCAAACTTGATCCGAGAATTGACGGGACGTTAAGTGAAACAGGTATAATTGTAGATTTCTCAAAAAGGATAGCAGTTATTGCAAATACAAGCTATGGAGGCGAAGTTAAAAAAACAGCTTTTACAATAATGAACTATCTAAAACCATTACAGGATATAATGGCAATGCATTGTTCAGCTAATGTTGGGGAAAAGAATGATGTAGCACTGTTTTTCGGATTAAGCGGTACCGGGAAAACAACACTTTCAGCCGATCCTTCAAGAAAGCTTATCGGGGATGATGAGCATGGATGGAGTGATTATGGAGTGTTTAATTTTGAAGCCGGCTGCTATGCAAAAGTAATTCGTCTATCGGCTGAAAATGAGCCTGAAATATATGAATGTACGCGGCGTTATGGAACAATTCTTGAAAATGTGAAATTCGATCAGGCAACCCGGAAAATAGATCTTGATGATGAAGAACTTACCGAAAATACAAGGGCTTCATATCCGTTGAATTTTATTCCTAATTCCGTGCCTGAAAAAATGGTGAATTCACATCCTGAAAATATTATTTTTCTAACAGCAGATGCACAGGGTGTTTTACCCCCGATAGCCAGACTTAATATGAACCAGGCAATATATCATTTTATTAGTGGTTATACATCGAAAATTGCAGGAACAGAACTTGGTCTTGGTATTGAACCTGAAATTACATTCAGCGCCTGTTTCGGAGCCCCTTTTATGGTTCATCACCCATTTTATTATGCCAATCTGTTAAGAAAGAAAGCTGAAAAAGCCGGTGCAAAAATATGGCTGGTCAATACCGGTTGGGTAGGAGGAAAATTCGGTATAGGAAAAAGAATAAGTATACGCCATACACGAAATATGCTGAATGCTGCCCTGGAAGGGAAATTGGATAAAGTGGAATACAGGAAAGATGAACTGTTTGGTTTTGAAGTTCCGTTATCCTGTCCTGATGTTCCCGAAGATGTTTTCGATCCTTCCACCGCCTGGGGAAACAAGAAAGAATACTGGATGAAATATGACGCTCTCGCATCAAGATATATTGAGAATTTTAAAGTATTCGCCGGTGGAGTACCTGAGGAAGTTATTGCTTCCGGTCCGAAAAGGCTGAAGAAGTAATAAGAAGGCTGAGGCTCCTCCTACGCTACGCTTCGGAGGACAAAGTAAGGCTAAGGAAAAGAAAGGAATTAAAGAAGAATTATATTTTAAATCAATAAACAATTCTGAACTTAACGTAGAGATTTCATGAACGAAGTAAATAAATTTCGATACATAAAAAAAGGATTCAAATTTGTTTTACTGGTTTCTTTTGTTTTGTTAGCGCTGGGAGCAGGTAAATTATTGTGGTGGATTTATAGCCCCAATGTAATCCTTGAGAATACAACAGATAACTACGTTAATATTGCTACGGGTTCAGAGTATGAAGATGTGCGGAAGATAATTGTTGACCGGGGTTTGGTTAGGAATATTAAAGCATTCGACTGGGTTGCAGAAAAGAAAAACTACAGGAGTTTTATACACCCCGGACATTATGAGGTTGAAGATAGTATGTCTAACAATGATCTTATAAACTTGCTGCGGTCAGGAATTCAAACTCCGGTAAATGTTATCTTCAATAACATCAGATCTTTGGAAAAACTTTCAGGTACCATTGCCGGTCAGATTGAAGCTGACTCATCTGAAATTATAAACCTGCTTCTTGATGAAAACTATATCTCACAGTTCGGATTTACCCATGAAACTGTAATGGGGACTTTTATACCAAATACTTATGAGTTTTATTGGAATACCTCCGCTTCGGGGTTCATGGAAAGAATGGTTAAAGAGTACAGGAGATTCTGGAATAAGGAGAGAAAAAACATAGCCGAAGCCAGGAATTTAACACTTAATCAGATTAGTGTACTTGCTTCTATTGTCGATGCTGAAACTGTTAAAGAGACGGAAAAACCCGGGATAGCCGGTGTATATCTTAACCGGCTGAAAAGAGGTATCAGATTACAAGCTGACCCGACCATTTTATTTGCCATTGGAGATTTTTCAAGAAACAGAGTACTAAAAGCTGACCTGTTAGTGGATTCACCATATAATACATACAGGTATGCAGGATTACCACCGGGCCCAATCTCAGTCCCTTCTGTTTCCGGGATAGATGCAGTGCTAAATGCTGAAGATCATTCCTTTCTCTATTTTTGTGCAAGGGCAGATATGTCTGGTTATCACCACTTCTCAAAAAGCCTGAGAGAACATAATCGATATGCACAAAAGTACAGGCGGGCGCTTAATAAACTTAAAATTATGAATTAATTTGAATTAATATGCATAGAATCAAATTCGGAACAGATGGCTGGCGTGCAGTAATTGCAAAGGATTTTACGGTCGAAAATGTTGCCAGAGTTAGTAAAGCTGCCGCTCTTTGGATATTAAACAATTATTCCGATCCGTCAGTTGTGATTGGCTATGATACCCGTTTCGGAGGGAAATTGTTTGCCGAAACGGCTGCTAAGGTATTTGCCCGTAATAATGTTAAGGTTTACATTTCTGAAGGTATTGTTACAACTCCTATGGTATCACTCGGAATAATCCGGTTAAATGCAAAATTGGGTGTGGTTATTACTGCAAGCCATAATTCCCCGGAGTATAACGGATATAAGTTAAAAGGTGAATATGGAGGTCCACTGCTTGATCGTGACATTAAAGATGTTGAAGATCTTATACCAACAGCAGATGAGATAAACCTTGATTCGATTTATCTGGAAGAAGAGATTAAAGTGGGGCTCATATCATATTATGATCTTGAGAATTTATATATAGAAGCAGTTAATGATTCCTTTAACCTGAAAAAATTGCGTGAAAATTCTTCCTCTTTTGCTTTTGATGCTATGTATGGATCGGGGCAAAATGTAGTAAAGAAACTTCTCCCGGATATAAAAAAACTACATTGTGAGATTAACCCGCTTTTCAATGGAATTTCCCCGGAACCACTTCACCGGAACCTTGGAGAATTCTCGGAAATGATTAGAAGATCAAAAAAAATTACTAGCGGGTTTGCAGTGGATGGTGACGCAGACAGAATTGCTATGTATGATGAAGATGGAGAATATGTCGATTCTCACCATATTATGTTATTGCTTATCCATTACCTGGCCAGGTACAGGAAACTCAAAGGAAAAGTAGTGACAGGCTTTTCTTCAACAATAAAAGTTGAAAAACTTTGTCAACACTATGGTCTGGAAGTACAAAGGGTTAAAATTGGGTTTAAGCAGATATGTGAAGTAATGCTTAATGAGAAAGTCCTGGTGGGAGGTGAGGAATCAGGTGGAATTACTATTATGGGACATATCCCGGAAAGAGACGGTATATGGATGGGACTTACTATCTGGCAATTCATAATAAACACAGGGAAGAGCCTTAAAGAATTAATTAAAGAAGTTTATAAAATCACCGGAGAATTTGCCTTTGAAAGATCCGATCTGCACATTGATCCTCAATTGAAAAATGAAATTGTACGGCGTTGTGAAAACAGAGAATATAATTCTTTTGGACCTTACAATGTTTCAAAAGTAGAAGATCTTGACGGGTATAAGTTCTTTTTTAATGAAGAAGAATGGGTTATGATAAGACCTTCCGGTACTGAACCTTTGCTAAGGACATATGCCGAAGCAAAAACCAGGGAGAAAGCAGCTGATATACTAAAAAAGACATATGAAACTATTGTCCCGGAAGAATTCAGGAAGAATGGAATAGAGGGAATAGAGGGAGTAAAGGGAGTAAAGGGAGTAAAGGGAGTAAAGGGAGTAAAGGGAATAAAGGGAATAAAGGGAATAAAGGGAATAAAGGGAATAGAGGGAATAGAGGGAATAAAGGGATAAGAAGGAACGTTTGACTTTTGACTTGACACTAGTGTTTTCTATATAATATTTACTTCAGTTTGCAGATCGATTCCAAACTTGTTGCTTACAGATATCATGATTCTCTCTGCCAGTTCCTTGATCTGCTTACCTGTGGCTGATCCGTAGTTTAGCAGAATAATCGCTTGTTTATTATATACCCCTGCATCACCGATTCGTTTCCCTGCCCAGCCTGCTTTCTCAACTAACCATCCGGCAGCAACTTTAACCTCCTGTATATTTACAGGGTAAGAAGGGATATCAGGATAATCTGATCTTAGATGATTAAATTTGGTTTTGCTTATAACCGGATTCCTGAAAAAACTACCGGCACTCCCAAATTTGTCAGGATCAGGGAGTTTATCCTTTCTGATCTTAATCACTGCTTGTCGTACCGATTGAAGATCTGTTTTTTTGTTTCCTGCAAGTTCATCTTGTAACCTGCCATATGCAGTATTAAAAACCGGATTTTTGCTGAGTTTGAAAATTACATTGGTAATAATGAATCGGTCTTTTAACTCCTGCTTGAAAATACTGTCTCTATATCCAAAATTACATTTGTCACGTGTAAATGTTATTTGTTCAAGGCTATCTGTCAAAATTCCTGTTACCGATTCAATCACATTTTTTACCTCGGCCCCATATGCTCCAATATTCTGTATCGGACAAGCACCAACAGAGCCGGGGATCCATGAAAGATTTTCTACTCCGCCAAATCCGTTGTTAATACAGTAAACAACAAAATTGTCCCAGTTTTCCCCAGCCCACACTTTTATTATCACGTTATCAGATGACTTATCAAGTATCTCAATACCTTTGATATCAGGACGAATGATTAAACCTTGAAAGTCGCTGGTTAACAGTATATTACTTCCTTCTCCTATAGTCAGCAGATTCTGATCAGGGTTCCGGTATTTTCGCAGGATTGTAATTAATTCATCGAAAGTTTCCGGGATAGCATAGAATTTTGCTGAAACTTTAACCCTGAAAGTATTATGTTTGTGTAGTGAGTGATTTTTAATAATCTTTAGCATAAATAAAAAATTTGTTTGTAAAGGTAAAGAATGCATGTTTATTCTTTAATTAATAACAAAAGAATTTGTAAATTCGATAATCCATAAAACTAAACCCCTGGAAACTTAGCCTATGAAGAAACGAGTGATTTTTTCAGTTATTAATGATATTGTTTTTGATCAACGAGTGAACCGTGTAGCCGGAACTTTATTGCAGGAAGGTGCTGAGATATTGATTGTTGGCCGGCAGTTGAGAAATAGTATGTCTTGTAATCATTTGCCCTACCCGGTTAGACGCTTCAGGATGATTTTTAATAAGGGACCGTTTCTGTATGCGTTTTTCAACATCAGGCTATTTTTATATTTGCTTTTCAGAAAAGTTGATATTCTTGTGGCAAATGATCTCGATACCCTTTTGGCAAACTACCTGGTTTCACGAATAAGAAAGGTGACACTGATTTATGATTCGCATGAATATTTTACCGGTGTTCCGGAAATCCAAAACCGACCATTTGTACGTAAAGTATGGCAAACAATAGAAAAATGGATTTTCCCGAAATTGGAACATATATATACTGTAAACCAGTCTATTGCGAGGATTTATGAGGAAAAATATAACGTTAATGTCGGGATTGTGAGAAATGTATCCTGTAAATGGAACAGATCGGGGAATTGTTCAAGAAACCAACTTGGTCTTCCAGCAAACCGGTTTATCGTTATTCTTCAGGGTTCAGGTATTAATATTGACAGAGGTGCTGAGGAAGCTGTCCTTTCAATGCAGTATCTTGATAATACTATTCTTATGATTATAGGTGACGGAGATATAGTTAAGAACCTTAAGCAAATGGTTTCTGAACAGGGACTCCAAAGCAAGGTGATGTTTATGGAAAAAGTACCTTATAATATTTTAATGAATTTTACATGTGCTGCTGATGTGGGAATTACACTGGATAAGGATACAAACCTTAATTACAAATACAGTTTACCAAATAAATTGTTTGACTATATCCAGGCAGGAGTGCCTGTACTTGCCTCAAAAGTTGTTGAGGTAGAGAATATTATTAAATCCTATAATATCGGTGATATTATTGATAACCACAATCCCGAACATATTGCTTCAAAATTGAAGAACATGTTTTCAGATATGGATAGGATGCAGTTATGGAAAAAGAATTTGCACATAGCAGGGGAGGAGTTATGCTGGGAAAATGAGCAGGGGAAAATTATCGAAATATTCAGGAAAGCAGGATTGCACAAAGAAAATTGAAGGGTTGTATCTTAATCTGTGAAAATTAAGAAAGTAATATTTGATGTAACGTAACTAATCAGTCGGCCCGTCCCTGCCCGTCCGGTCAGGCGGGCGACCGGAGTCATCCGGGCGGGCAGTCCACAGTCCACAGTCGGCAGTCATTTACGCATTCAAGCATTTTAGTCATTTCTTATTAAAAATATATGACTACCGTCTGTAAACATTAACATGTACAATATCAGCCAATGCCTTTCGTTTTTTTTGACGTATCTCTTCTTTTTTTGGGTATCCCATGGTAATGATCAAACCAATTCTTTTTTTATCCGGCACATTAAGCAGTTTTTTTATCTTTTTCTCCTTGAACCACCCAAGGATGCATGTTCCCAATCCTTCGCTGGTTGCCTGAAGGCAAATATGTTCGGCTGCAATACCAATATCAATCCATGGGAAAAATTTATCTTTTATTGCACTTCCAAGATTAGATGTTAAATTGGCTTTTTCTATTACGATAACTATATGAACCTGAGCTTGTTTAGTAAAATGATTCAGTGGCAATAATCTGTCAGCAGTAAGATCTGCTACCTGGTTTTTTAGCTCAGGATCATCAACCACAATAAAACTCCATGGTTGTGCATTGCACGCCGATGGAGCTAATCTGCCTGCTTCCAGGCACCGGTCTATCTTTTCTTTTTCAACATGTTTGTTTGAATAACACCTGACGCTTTGCCTTTTTTTTACCAGTTCAAGAAAATCTATCTGTTTCATATTATTACTTACTTTCAACATTCCACTAATTGCCGAAGATAAATAATATTGCCAAGGATCAGACAGAGGGAAAAGAAATTTATTAATGAAAACAGGTTGTATAATATATAATATGGTACAATATAATAGTTTCATTATTGTTAAATTCGTGAACTTAAAAATGAATTTATAAATCAAAAAAGTATTTAACCGTGAAAAAAACATATCTGATATTCTTTTTATCAGGAATCTTTATGATATCCTGTCAAACTAACATGACTGGTGAAATGGAAACAAAAAATCCGTTTTTTGCAAAGTATAAAACACTTTTTAATGTCCCCGATTTTGAACAGATCAATAATGATCATTTTATGCCTGCATTTGAAAAAGGCATGGAGGATCATAAGAAGGAAATTGAGGCAATTGTTAACAATAAAGAAGAACCCTCATTTGAAAACACAGTAGTTGCTCTTGAAAAAAGTGGTGCATCGCTGACTAAAGTAAGTAATGTTTTTTATAATCTTTTGTCATCTTTAACTAATGATACACTTCAGAATATTGCTAAAGAGGTAGCCCCTGAGTTATCAAAGCACAGGGATGATATTTTGTTAAATGCACCCCTGTTTTCAAGAATAAAAATGGTTAATGATAATAAAGATGTTTCTGAACTGAATTCAGAACAGGCAAAATTACTTGATGAAACATATAAGAATTTTGTTAGAGGAGGTGCTAATCTTGGTGAAAAAGATCAGGAAAAATTGAGAGAAATCAATAAAGAATTATCGCTTTTATCACTAAGCTTTGGTGATAACCTGCTAGCCGAGACTAATTCATTTACATTGGTTATTGACAATGAGGAAGATCTTATCGGATTGCCCGAACCGGTTATTGCGTCTGCTGCTGAAACTGCTGTTGGGAAAAATATGGAAGACAAATGGGTGTTTACTCTTCAGAAACCAAGTATGATTCCTTTTCTTCAATATTCGGGAAAAAGAAATTTAAGGGAAAAAATATTCAAAGCCTACATAAATCGCTGCAATAATGGTAATGAGTATGATAACAAGGAGATAGTAGCAGAAATTACAATATTGCGATTAGAAAGGGCAGTTTTGTTAGGGTATAAAAATCATGCAGATTATGTACTTGAGGAAAATATGGCAAAAGAACCACAAAAAGTATATGATTTTCTTAACAAAATTTGGGATCCGGCATTGCAAGTGGCTATGAAAGAAGCTGACGAGTTGCAAAAGATGATGGATGCTGAAGGTAAAAATGGACAATTGCATCCCTGGGATTGGTGGTACTATGCTGAAAAACTCAGGCAACAGAAATATGAACTGGATGAAGAGATGTTAAGACCGTATTTCGTTCTTGAAAATGTAAGAAAGGGAGCCTTTTATGTTGCTAACCGGTTGTATGGATTGGTAATTGAAGAAAGAACAGATATACCGAAGTATCATAAAGATGTTCAGGTTTATGAAGTCAAAGAGGCTGATGGTTCCCATATAGGAATTTTGTATATGGATTTCTTCCCGCGAGACAGTAAAAAAGGCGGAGCATGGATGAGCAGTTATCGTAAACAGTATCGCAGGGATGGTGAAAATATTACTCCTGTTATTACAACGAATTTCAATTTCACCAAACCAACAGGAGATAAACCGGCGCTGCTTAACTTCGAGGAGGTGAGTACATTGTTCCATGAATTTGGACATGCATTACATGGATTGCTTTCTAATTGTCAATACAGGAGTCTTTCGGGAACTTCAGTGCCCAGAGATTTTGTTGAGCTTCCTGCACAGATCATGGAGAACTGGGCTGCAGAGCCTGAAGTTATGAAGGTCTATGCAAAGCATTATGAAACAGGAGAACCTATCCCTGAAAATCTTGTAGATAAATTGGAAAAAAGCAAGCATTTTAATCAGGGATTTGTTTCAGTTGAATACCTGTCAGCTTCTTTTTTGGACATGGATTGGCATACAATTGAAAAGACAACAGAGATAGATGTGCTGGATTTTGAAGATAGATTTTTGAATAATATTAAAATGATCCCTGAGATTATCGTAAGATACCGTAGCACATATTTTGCCCATATTTTCTCAGGTGGATACTCCTCAGGCTATTACAGCTATATTTGGGCAGAGGTGCTGGATGCTGATGCATTTGCTGCTTTTAAAGAAACAAGCTTGTTCGATTCTGAGACAGCTGTAAAGTTCAGAGAAAACATCCTTGAAAGAGGTGGCACCTGTGATCCGATGGAACTGTATAAAATGTTCCGTGGTGCCGAACCCAGGCTTAAACCAATGCTTGAAAGAAAAGGACTGATTTAAAGCGATTAACTATAAGATAATTTTAAAGCCATCTGTTGTGATCAGCAGGTGGCTTTTCATTTACCCGGGGTTGGGTTCTGAAATGTAGTTACAAAAGAAACATGTATTTAATTACGTTATTAATAACGTTATTAATAACGTAATTAATTTAAATTTATGTTTCAAATAATAGTTAGTCCTGAAGAAAAGGGATCAAAGACTAAAGGGCTATATGCATCCAACATGTTATTAAATATATAGGAATTTCATTAATATAATCTATTTTTGTTTCTAAATTTTATATAGTTTTTACTTTCTATTTTTTTATTTTGATTCATTAATTATTCAACAATAATGTAACACATTTATATAATAAAATACAATGAATAAGATTGTTGATAAGGAGTATTTTTCTGATAATGTAGTAAAACTTGTAATTGAAGCTCCTGAAATTGCAAAAAGCAGGAAAGCCGGACATTTTATCATTTTACGTGTAGGTACAAAGGGGGAACGAATTCCATTGACAATAGTTGGGTCTGATACGGAAAAGGGGACAATAACAATTATTGTTCAAAAAATGGGTGTTTCTTCCATGAAATTAGTGAATCTGGAGGTTGGAGATTATATAACTGACGTTGTAGGGCCCCTTGGTAATGCAACCCATATTGAAAAAGTCGGAACAGTTCTTGCTTCCGGCGGTGGTGTTGGTGTTGCTCCTATGTTACCTATTGTTGAAGCTTTTAAGAAGGCTGGAAACAAAGTTATTACCATTCTGGCTGCAAGAACAAAGGAATTGGTTATTCTGGAGGAACAAATTCGGGAATTCTCTGACGAAGTAATTATTATGACTGATGATGGTTCCTATGGAAAAAAAGGTTTGGTCACACATGGTATGGAAGAGATTATTAAAAAAGAAAAAATTGATCTTGCCGTTACTGTTGGTCCTGCAATAATGATGAAATTCGTGGCATTGCTGACAAAAAAATATAATATACGCACCCTGGCCAGTTTAAATACTATTATGGTTGATGGTACCGGGATGTGTGGTGCATGCAGAGTTACTGTTGGGGGTGAAACCAGGTTTGTTTGTGTTGATGGTCCTGAATTTGATGCACACCAGGTTGATTTCGATGAAATGTTAACCAGGTTAGGTGCGTATAAAAACCAGGAAGAAAAGGCTTACAAGCACTATATTGATAAATTCAGAAAAGCATAAGGATGGATAGAATACTTGAATATCTTAAGAAGGAGAGAGATAAGGAATGGAGAGTTGAACTCCGGGGTAAGATAAAGGTTAAGGATAGAATCGGTCTTGAAAGATTGGATATGCCTGAAGAGGATCCGAATGTAAGAAATAAAAGTTATATTGAAGTTAATAAAGGATTGTCAGTAGAGCAGGCAATCCATGAAGCTCGTCGTTGTATAGATTGTCCGAAGCCAACCTGTATTGAAGGATGCCCTGTTGAAATTAATATTCCGAAATTCATAAAAAAAATTGAAGCAGGTAAATTTCTTGAATCTGCTAAAGTATTGAAAGAAACTAATGCTTTACCTGCTGTATGTGGCCGGGTGTGCCCACAGGAAGTTCAATGTGAACAGACTTGTTTTTATACTCAAAAATTAGGGAAACCACCGGTAGCAATTGGGAATCTTGAAAGGTTTGCTGCTGACTACGAAATGAATAGCGGCAAGTTATCGGTCCCTGAAATTTCCTCAAGAAATGGTATCAAGGTAGCTTCAATCGGTTCAGGACCATCAGGATTAGCCTTTGCAGGAGATATGATTAAAATGGGATATGATGTTACTGTTTTTGAAGCTTTACACGAAATTGGTGGTGTTCTGAAGTACGGAATACCCGAATTCCGTCTACCCAACGATATTGTTGATGTCGAAATTGATATTCTCAGGAAAATGGGGGTTAAATTTGTTACAAATTTTATTGTTGGGAAGACAGCAACTTTCGATGACCTGAAAAAAGAAGGCTATACTGCTTTTTTTGTTGGTAGTGGTGCCGGTCTTCCAAATTTTATGAATATACCGGGTGAGAATTATCTTGGCATTTTTTCGTCAAATGAATATCTTACAAGGGTGAATTTAATGAGAGCAGCAGATCCGGAATATGATACCCCCGTGATTAGTGGTAATAGAGTTGCTGTTATAGGAGGGGGGAATACAGCCATGGACTCGGTAAGAACAGCTAAACGTCTCGGTGCGGAAAAGGCTATGATAATCTATCGGCGCTCCATTGAAGAAATGCCGGCAAGGAATGAAGAAATAAAACATG
>JAUXED010000029.1 GCA_030618105.1 Bacteroidota bacterium
TATATGGTCAGCTTGATATTAACAAAATGAATAAAGCTTCTCTTCTACTTTATGATTACACTGATTTTACGAGTTTCTCGAAACTTCATACTGATGTTAAAACCAATAACTGCAGAGTGTCTCTGGTAAAGTGGGAACAAGCCGGTAATCAGATAATATTTACTATTAAAGCCGACCGCTTTCTGAGAAATATGGTACGGGCAATTGTGGGTACCCTGCTGGAAGTAGGACGTGGGAAATTGGAGATCGATGAATTCAGAAAGATCATTGAATCAAAAGACCGGTCGCAAGCATCTGCTTCGGCACCTGCTCATGGCTTGTTCCTCACAAATATCGAATATCCCTGTTAGCTAAAATCTTTTTCCATTGCTGCTTTGAACATTTCCTGGCTTTTCCGGGCTTTTGCCGAAATGGCAGGTTTCATAAAAGGAAGGAATATTCCCCAAAAAAATCTGTTCCCATGTGCCTCATTTTCAGTTATTACAATAGTGGAGCCACCTCCGGGAATAAATTTAACAGTTGTATTTACAGTAATTCTTTTTTCATCAAGCGTGTACTCGATTAGTTCATTCCACTTCATCTTTTTTATCTCCTGGACAGCTGTTATTTGCTTTCCATTATTATTAAGAAACAATCTTAACCTGGTCCCCTGCCCCATCATAAAGCCTCCCATATATTCAATTCTCTCAAAACCAGGGATCCATCGCCTCATCTTTCCGGCATCCGTATATCCGGTAAATACTTTCTGTACCGGAACATTTATAGTAACTTCAGTCCTGTAATGTATGTTCCGGAAGATCCTGGAAAAAATCACCAGGCAAATAACAAGAATAACAAAAATGACAGCTATATACTTCAGTGTTTTCATCTGTATATTGTTTTTTATGTAATAATGTTTCTACCCTCTATTCCCTCTATTCCCTCTACTCCTTCTATTCCCTTCTTCCATATCTTCCATGATTCCTCAGCTTGATTTTCAAGCATTTGCAGACCATTCATTACGCCGGCTCCAATTTTTTTGCCTTCAATAAGAAACGAGCTTACTGATGGATTGTAGATTAAGTCGTACAGTAGATGTTGTTCTGACAGGTACCGGTAAGGGAGATCCGGAAGCGAACCGGTATCAGGGTACATTCCCAGAGGTGTTGTATTGATAATAAGAGTATTTTTACGGATTGTCTTCTCATCTAGATCCTTATAAGTAACACATCCTGGCTTGCCGGTTCTGGACACTAATTGATATTTAATTTTTAATTTATTCAGTCCACAAACAACAGCTTTTGAAGCCCCTCCTGTACCAAGAATAAGTGCATTTTTATGTTTTTTTGAAATATCAGCTGGTAATGATTGAATAAAACCAATTATATCGGTATTGTAACCTTTCAGGCTGATCTTGTTTTTCTCCCTCAATATTTTGATAGTATTTACTGCCCCGGCTTCATTAGCTTCAGGGTCAATGTCATCAAGAAACGGGATTACCTGCTCTTTGTAAGGTATAGTTACATTAAGGCCATAAATTTCCGGATTATCAATAACAAGTGATATTATTTCCCCGATACTTTGCAATGGAAAATTCATATATTCTACATCGCCAATTTTTTCTTTTCTGAATTTTTCTGCAAAATACTTTTTAGAAAATGAATGTGTTAATGGAAATCCTATGAGGCCATACTGTTTCATTGTTACTGGATTCTGGGTACTAGGTACTGGGTGCTTCAATTTTTAACCTCAAACATACTTTTCAAACCTTAAACTAATCATTCTTCCTTACTCAACCACTCAACTTACTCAACTTACTCAACTTTCTTCAAATCAGCATATCGTTCAATAACCCATATCGTAATAATTCCTGCGATCATAAGTAAAATACTAAAAATTACTTCATTATCAAATTGTTGAGGAAGGTATTTTTCATAGCCTATAACAACCGGATCACCACCGGATTTAAGCAGGATATCACCAAGCGGATTGGTTTGATATACTTCATTTTTCCATGGCCAGAGAATACTAAGCGAACCAAGTATAAAACCTGTAAGAAGTGAAATGGTCTGATCTTTATAACGTTTGAATATCCACGACAGAATATGTGAAAAAGCAAGCAGTCCTAATACAACACCCACGCCCACAGGAATAAGAATTCCCAAATTAAATTCATTAACCGCTTGAATAAAGATCAATTCGTAGTTACCCATCAGAATAAGAACAAATGACCCTGAAAGTCCGGGCAAGATCATACTACAGATAGCAACAACCCCGCAAAGTACAAGGTAATAGATGTGTGTGTTTTCTGTTGCAGGGTTTAAAACTGATAATAGAACAGCTATAAGTGTACCGGCAATAAAAGTAACAACAACCCGGATATCAACTTTTTCAATTCTTCTTCCGACAAAGTAAACTGAAGCAAGAATTAATCCAAAAAAGTAGGCCCAGATATAAATAGGATAATTCTCAAAAAGGTATCCAAGAATTTTTGCCAGAGTAAGTATGCTGATAAATATTCCGGAAAAAACAGACACAAGGAACCCCATGTTAACATGGTTAAAAAACCCTTTAAAATCACCTTTCAGGATCAATCTGACCGCCTTTAGATCAAATGACTTGATAGAATTAATAAGCTTCTCGAAAATTCCGGTGATTAGAGCTATTGTTCCCCCTGATACACCGGGTATAACATTAGCAGCCCCCATCCCTATTCCTTTTAAGATAAGAGAAATTGATTCACGTAGTCGCATAAAGATAAAGAGTTAAAAGTTATAAAGTCATAAAGTTAAAAGTTATGCTTCCACGAAATCCTTTGCTCTTTGCTCTCCGCTCTTCATACTGCAATTCCGCGATTATATTTTTTAAAGAATTAACCGCCAAGTACGCTAAGGATGCGCTAAGAACGCAAAGTACAAATATTCTTATGCGAACTTTGCGCCTTCTTTGCGCTCTCTGCGGTTACTTTTTTCTTAATTCATCAGGTAAAAATTCATAGAAGGTATCACCTCTGAGTCCTTGTCTGAGTGCTTCCAGAGAGATCACTTCGTTTGGTGCGATATTGCCCAGGTTCACATTTGCACCCAAGAGTTTAATAAACCAAACCTGCTGCGATTTGATTGGAGCCTCCCACAATACATTTTCAATTTTAACATGTTTAATGATATCATTTATCAGTTCGGTATTTGCTGATCCGTCACTATTATAAATACCGATTGTTCCACTTTCTCTTGCTTCAGCAATAACTTTCCATGCTCCTGCATCAAGTTCTGTTTTCATCATTGACACCCATTGATCAGAAGAAAAAACTATATCAGCCTGTTTCGAACCAACTTCAGATAATACTTTCACCTGGTCTGACAGTTTACTTATATAATCAATCTTTTGGTCATGAGGTATTATCATTGATCCATCAGAGATCTCAGCAAGTTCAAGTCCGTATTTATCAAGAATTTTCCGGTAATCGTCGAACATATTTCTGATAATAAATGATTCAAACAAAGTTCCTCCGAAATAGGGTGTTGCACCGGCTTCTCTATATATCTTTATTTTTGATTCAAGGTCGTTTGTAATTAGTGCAGTACCAAAACCAAACTTAACTACATCGGTATATTCACCGCTTGACTGCATCAGGTTTTCAGCTTCGCGAGTGCTGAGTCCTTTATCCATAACCATTGTAAGTCCTTCTTCTCTTGGTTTTTTGGTGCGTTCAGGAATGTAAGGAAGATTAAAATTCATGTTTTTCTTATTTTTTATATTTTTTAATCAATTTTTCGATTTTCGTATTTGTTTTCCATTCTGAATAAAAGATATAGAAAGTATTTATTATTCCGGGATTTATATTTAATACTTTATCAAGGTAAAAAAGCCCTTTCTTTTCATTACCAATTCCAAAATTAGCTATTGCCAGATAACAATAATTATGTATTGACATACTATTTTCCTCTTGTTCCACATCAAGTTCCAGTAAAGTTTCTGTCCATAATCTGTTTTTCACAAGCATTTCGGCCAGTTCTAATTGATAATCTTTATTTTCCGGATCAATCTCCAGAGCTTTTTTGTATGCATTATATGAACCACCTGCCTCACCTATCAGGTCGAAAACCTGTGCCAGAAAAATCTGGTATTCGGGATTATCCGGATCAAGTTTAATAGCCTTTTTTAAATAAAAAACAGTCTCTTCAAAATTATCTATTTCGTATGCTATACCGGCAAGGCCGTTCCATCCTTCGGCATATTCAGGTTCCTCAGCTATTGCCTCCCTGTAGTATTTTTCGGCAAGATCGTATTTACCCAGTCTTTCATAACAATAAGCCATACCCATAAAACCATCAATACTGTCATATTCAATTTTCATATAATCGTGATACTCAATTAAAGCTTCCTTGTATTTACCCTGATCGGTAAGAATATTAGCTTTAGAAAACAGTGCGAAAGCATTTTTATCATTAACAGCAAGAGTAAAATCAAGAGCTTCCAGAGCATCTTTTTTCTTCCCGAGTTTATTATAAATTACGCCCAGATTGAACCATGTATTCTCTGAAAAGGGATCCTCATCAAGATAATTTAAATAAAATTTAACACTTCTTTCCAGATCACCCATTTTCTCATAAGCAAATCCAAGCTCATATAAATATTTTATATTACCGGGATTAAGATGCATTGCCCGTTTAAGAAAATGAACCGACTCTTTGTAGAAATTCTGATGTTGAAGTGATAAAGCAATTCCAAAAAGAATTTCTTCCTCATTATCAACATCTTGCTCAACAGCTTTATTGTAACTTTTTAGTGCTTTGGAAATATCTCCCATCAATGAATAAGCGGTTCCATTTATTATATAAAATTCGGGGTTCCCTGATTCAAGAACTTCAATATCCCGGAGGATTTTCATTGATTTAATTGGCTGTCCCCGTTCAATAAGAACCTGTGCTTTCTTAAGTTGTATAGCAGTTGATTGAGGATGTTGTTTTGTAGCCTGAACAATTACTTCAAGCGCCTTGTTGAAATTACTAATTTCAATATAGTAGTTGATAATACTCTCAAAATCCGAGACATCAAAAAAATTGCTTTTTCTGTTAGCTTTTGCAGCTTCATACTGCTTTACCAGATCTGTTATCTCATCATCTTCCTCTAAAAAAAACCTGTCTTCGTCCATAATTTTTATCCTGATTCTTCTGCACAAATTTACAATAATCTATCTACTTACTACTTACTTTTTACTATTTACTTCTTACTTGTCTACTGCACAGATCTGCTGTTGTTTTCCTTAAAATTCTCAAAACATTGTAAGGCTTCATTCTTGAAACCGGTGATCTCATTAAACAGGTAAGGATATGTTTTCAGGTTATTCTCAAGTAGAGAATATATCACTTGCAACCTGTTAGAATAAATATTCCCACGCTTAATTAATTTGTTAATATTTTGCTCACTCTCAGTCTGCATGCAAACATTTTTAAGTGAGTAGTAAATATCATTAAACTTCAATATGTTTATAGCAGCTTCTTTTCCATACCTTGAGAGAAGAGTTTTCCACAACGAGAAATCAGGATCATAACCGGAAGTATTCCATTGATAGTCAGCAACAGTTGAATATTTCACCTGGTACTGCTCAGATGTCATTGCCCCATTTATATACATATGGGGACCATCATTATATTTTTCGAAATTTTCCGGAAGGTCAACATCGTAAGGTTCGAAAAGATTACACAATTTAACCTTACCGGGATATAGTGCAGGATAACCTCCATAGTCTGAACTCAGACCACGTGCATACAAAGTATTATCCCAAAGCATCGGGTTCCTGCCAATAAGCTTTTTATACCGGAATATATCAGCCATATCGATGGACAAAGACCGCACTGTCGGTCCTGTCCAGATAACTGCAACATCGCCTGGTATCTGTGGTATAAAATCACGGAAATATTGTTCAGCCCTTCCCCTGCTCCTATCAATAAATTCATTCAGGTACCATGGGGGACAAAATTCAAGTCGTGTACCGGGATAATCGTTTTCTATCCACAAATATATCTCATTTACAATATGTGCCTGTGCATTCTGAAGATTAATAAATCTTTTTTTATCTTCAGGTGTATAAAGTGCATAAAGTTTCCGGTAATCTCCTTCGTGTGGCACAAAATCATCTGCCATCAGCATTAGTGTTTTTGCTCCGGATAAGAGACCAATCCGGTAAACCGATTTCAGTTTCGCAATACTTTTTGGATCAGAATGCACAAATACATATCTTAATTCTTCACTCAAAGAATCGGTATGCATCTCGTAATCAAAATGATAATATGGATTCACCATAATGGCAAGATCGGTAACACCGTTTTTTTTACATTCAGCCCCGGCATTTTTTACACCCGTTTTATATAAATCATCAGGGGCATACCAGTCTTTCCTGCCTTTGGTTTGGCCATATCCAATATAGGCTTTGTTAAACTTGAGTAAGCTCATTTCAGAAATCAGACTAATATCCCTATCCATCTCTTCTTCATTCATCCACGCGGAGAACAAATATGACCGGCCGGCGAAATCAGGCCAATCAATGATATTTACTGAATTCAAGACAAAATCATCCTTGTTAAGAAGTTGTATCAATGTGGTTACAGCATAGTAATCACCAACAGGATTATTGCCTGTCATAAAAATAACCTGTGGTTTTTCAGGCAGATTATAAATTAAATATCCCTGTTGATGCTCCACAATCTTATCCAATGGCATATTTGCAGAATATTTCCTGAACAAATCATTCCGGCCAAGGCAGAAAATTGTTGTCAGCGTATCCGGCATTTTTCCTGAGCCATCAAAAATGATTTCAACTCCGTTGAAGTCAAAGGAACTGTCAAGATTATGCACAAATATTGTATCAAGTCTTTGTTTTAATAACTGTGCAGCTGCCATTGTTTCAATTGCCGGTGCTGAAGGAACCATAATTACAGGATAGTGGTAACTATTGCTATCGGGTATAAAATAAGAATAATCCCCCGTTTTCTCTACCACCTTTGGAGAAGGCAATAAAAGATCACTTTTACTGTAACTATGATCTATGTATGGTTTTAAGCGTTCAAGTGTAGAAAAGTTCCATCTTGAATAGCGAAAATCAACATTGTCAATCCACATAGTTCCGGTACCCTTTAATCCGAGGAATATTTTAACATATCTTGCATTATCCGGAATATCCCCTTCAGAAAAGGGATAGTTATAAGATCTTCCGTTCACTCTTGCCCAGTCAAACTTATCGATATGCCAAAAATTCGAGAACGAATAACCTTTAAAGGAGTTATCAATATAGGTTCCTGTATATGGATAATAACATTTATTATCTATAGGTATCTTGTTTTTATCATAGTACAAGAGGCGAATATTTACAGCCTGATGTATTTTTGTTCCTAAACGTAAGGTAGATGCAGAAATATTTTCCAGCCGGATATCATATGAAAACGAATAGTTTCCGGGAATAACACGAATAAAATCGGTCATAATCCCCTCACCCATTAAATCAGTTTCACTTGCTGATTCGCGTATTATTTTTATTGAATGTATTCCTTCTGATACATCATCCTCTGAATATTCCTTTTTATCCAAACTCACCCACTTAACATGTTCACCCACTTTATTCCATCCCTGAATAAAAGATGACAGATCTATGGTATCACTGGAAAAAAATTTTCCAAGTTCAAATGAAGGATTATGAACAAGATTCCCGCTGTTTTTCTGGGTGTTCCTGACCTGGAATGGAATAGTGAAAGGATCTTTACTTGACCAGGCAGCCTGGTTGTGAGTTGATGTTTTTTTGCCTGTGCAACCACCGGCAAAGAAAAAACCGGCTATCAAAATCAAATAACCCACAAACACTGAAATATTCAGACTTCTATTATACATTAACTTAATATTTTCTATTAAAACAACTTGTATAAAAATACAAAAAAGATCTCAACGCAACCATTAGTTGTATTTTTTCATCTGTAATAAAGTAACGGGGAATTTTCCCATAAATTTTTATTACATGAAAAGAACTTTAATCAAATAAGAAACCCGTTACCCTCTACCCTAAATTTACCTATTACGTAACTATCCGGGGCCTGTTCAGGTCCCGGTTAGTTTTTTTTACACATAATTATAACTCCCGAACCCAAATATTCCGGTAGCTAACCGGATTACCATGATCCTGCAGGCTGAGGGGTAGTTTGGCATCATGTGGTTTGTAAGAATGGACTCCGATATGATCGGTGTTACCCCATATTGCCACATGATTCTGAACCAGTACTCCGTTATGGATCACAGTGACATATGCAGGTATGATAACTCTGCCGCTTTCTCCAAAACGAGGTGCCGTAAAAATAATATCAAATGTCTGCCATTCAGCCGGTTTCTTACAGGCATTCACCAGTGGAATATGCTCCTTATAAATTGATGCGGCCTGGCCGTTTGAGTATGTTTGGTTTTCATAAGAGTCAAGCACCTGCACTTCGTAGTGGTCCATTAGAAAAACACCACTATTACCACGACCTTGTCCCTCACCCTCCACTTTTTCAGGTGACCGCCATTCAATGTGTAACTGAATATCGGCAAAGGTTTCTTTAGTAAGGATAGAACCGGTACCTCTTTTAACGGTAACACATCCACTTTCTACTATCCATCCAGCTTCTTTACCTATTTTATTCTGCCATTGATCGAGGTTGCTTCCGTCAAAAAGTACGATTGCATCTGATGGTGGCGCAGTGCCATCACCGGGTGTGACAACAGGGGGCACAGGTTTCCAAAGTTCAGTCGACTGAGGTGTTTTTTTCTGGCCGGATACCCAAATGCAAAGCGAGGCTGCCAAAACTGTCAATAGTGTTTTTATACGTTTAAATCTTTTATGTTAGTTACAAGGTTACTTATATTTTCTGCCTTTTTACAAGTTCTGTGGTATTTGTTCATAAATAAATTTATTTTCAAAGGTATTCGCGAGCTCACTGCCTATCGGCAGTTCGGTTGTTACTCGCTCCCACAAAAGCCCATAGCGCAAACCCGCTCGTGAACTTCCATGTGGAAAAATATGGATACTGTTGCGCAACCATTATTTATTCATTTTTGTTTGTGCATTAATAATACATGGAAGTTTCATAATTCGATTCTTTATATGGTTTAATTAATTTTGATTTAGATTATCATTATTTTTATATTGCTTGGTATCATATTGATTTGATTAGCTACGATACGAGTTACGAGTTGGATTCGCATTTTTCTTAACCTCATCCTTCTAAAGAGTTATAAGTTAAATGTTATACCTTAAACGTCATACTGTCTAAAAACTGTTGAAAAATAAGAAAGTATTCGGGTAGAGGTATCTTTGAAAATTATCAAATATGCAATTCTCAGAGACTTGATTTAAGTTATTGGACAGACTGACGTTATATGCTATGCTTACACAGAGTTCTTCGCACTTTGCTCTTCTCTCTTCACTTACAACTCACCTCTCTGTTTCTAAATACTACATACTTTATTACTTCTTCATCTCTAAACCGGCAGACAAAGTTGGTAGTTTTTATATTATTTACCAAAATATGAGACATATTTTTGTTTCAGATTATAAAAATTTTTACCTTTAATTTATCTTTCTATTTACTTGGTATGTATATTAGCTTGGTAGGATATTTTTCAGATTAAATAAAACTATGAAATCAATCAAACATGAAAAAAAACTGATATTTTTTGTCTTATTTTTTATCATTTATTTGAATGCTATTGGACAAATTGAAAAACCTATTACAAAGGGATATTTCCTAGCAGGTGGATCATTAGATTTTGTAAGAGAAAAACACAAAGATATAAATCCAGAAGGAGAAACTGGCTACAGTACAGACATATCAATAATTGAAGGTGATTTATTTATTGGTTATTTTATATTTAATAATATTTCACTAGGATTAGAAACTGATTATTTTATCACCAGAAGAAATACCAATGATACTTGGAACTATATAGAAAATGACTTGATAGTAGGCCCATCTATAAGATACTATACTAAAATCGGAATATTTACAGATTGTTTTGTTGGAATTGGTTTTCTTCATCATGGAGGAAAGGGACATCCAATAAAATGGAGAAATTACGCATGGAGTACTGGTGTGGGATATAGTCTTTTTATAAATAAGTTTATTGCTCTCGAGCCAGTTATCTCATATAGAACTTTACATAAGGATGCATTTAAAATAGAAGAAGGTGAAGAAAAGTATAGTGGGTTCAATTTATCAATCGGATTGCAGATCTACCTAAAGTCAGAAAAAGATAAATAACTTAAATTATTGTCATAATAAAAACAAGCAATATTATTTTATTTCTACTACTATTTTCAATTTCCAGTTTTTTGAAAAGTTTTGGTCAATCACCAAGTGTATATTTTCTTGAAGATGGATATTTTGATGTTGAATACGAATGTACTATGCCAGGTTCAACTTTTGCGCTTGACATTATTGCCTTTAAGGTCATTGATTTGGTTGATGATATTATATATGATATTAACCTTAGTGAAACAACAATCTTCGATCATGTTCATTATCAGTCGAAATCATTTTTATTTGAAGTAGTTGATGATGAATCTCCAACATGGCAAGAATGGAAGTGGACCAGTCCAACTATAAGTACAGATACTATTATTCTCGAGTTTCAAGGCTATTATTCTAATTGGGAACTTGATGAGCAACTTTTTACATTTGGAGCTTATCGTCCTGGTTATAATGGAGATCGGAAATCTGTTATGGTAAGTATAATAACTCCAATGGAAATATAAGGACCTTCACTAGACTGTAGTAATCCTGTTTCATTTGATCTTTTAAATTTACCAAGCACAATGGCTACAGCTACATGGCAAATAAAACAAGGTGCCATTACGAGAGCTTCAGGTAACGGCACAACAGCTTCAGCAAATAATTTAACAGATGGAAAAGCGGAAGTAACTTTTACAGTTGATTTTAGTTGTGGACTTAATGATCTGACATTTAAAAAGGAATTTTGGTTTGGGAAACCAGTTCCATCAATATTAGGTCCAGACGAAGTTGAATGTTACTTTCCTGAGTGGTACTTTATTAATAGTGAAAGTTATCAATGGGGTGATTATGAATGGTCTACTGATTATATGATGCATATAATAGGGACTACAACTGGACATAAAGCAAAGATTGAGGGATTAGATGAAGGTTATGGACAAATTTTCCTTGAAGTCACAAATAATTGCGGTTCAAAAGAGACCCGTAAAGTAGTCTGGATTGATTGTGAATTTTTCAGAATGGCACCAAATCCTTCAGATGACTATGTTGAAATTAGTTTAGATGAAACTAAAGTGGACTTTAACAATATTAAAGAGTACGAAGTAAAAATTTACAATGCTCAACAAATTTCAGTTTCAATTATAAAAACGAAGAGTTCTTCAATCAAAATTGACACAAACCAACTCAAGAATGGAACATATTATGTTTATTTGATTTACAACGGGAAGACGTATGTTCAGCAACTTATGATTAGTCATTAAACAAATCAGAAAAATATAAAAACCCTTCGAGACCGGAGGGCTTTTTTATTTTGAACCAAACATTCCTCCCCCAAATAATTCAAAATGGTAACCTCCCCTTAAAAAATTCAGCAAACAATCGGACCATTATTTAGAGTAACTAAAATCAATTTAAACACAGGCAGAGTTAAAATTGCTGGGAGATGTATCTCTTAGCTTGTTACCACATTTAGTCCAGATTGGTTTGAAGACATACAGGTTTCCTCAATCTTTTCTTCATTCTTCACTCTTCTCTCCTTTCTCCCTATTTCTTTTCTCACCTCTCACCGCTTCTTATCTACTTACTACATACTATTTACTACTTTCTTCTCACCTTACTCACCTCTTCCTCCTTACTTCCGGCTGGCCATGAGAGTATTCTTAAGCAAGGATACAATAGTCATAGGACCAACACCACCTGGGACAGGTGTTATGAAACTACATTTTGGGGCAACTTCATCGAATGCAACATCACCAACCAGTTTCCACCCCGATTTTGTTTTATCTGATTTGATCCTGGTAATACCAACATCGATTACAACCGCACCCTCTTTTACCATATCAGCTGTTAAGAACCGGGCTTTCCCCATGGCAACAATAACAATATCTGCTTTAGAAGATAGTTCAGCGATATTTGGAGTACGGCTGTGACAAAGGGTTACTGTAGCATTTCCAAGTGAGGTTTTTCTTGATAACAGAATACTCAACGGTTTACCAACAATATTGCTCCGCCCGATAATGACACATGATTTTCCCGGGATCTCAATTTTGTATCTGTTCAATAGCTCAATTATACCGGCAGGAGTAGCAGAAATATATGAAGGAAGACCAATAACCATGCGTCCGATATTTACCGGATGAAACCCATCTACATCTTTTTCAGGATCTATTGTTTCAATTACCTTATGCTCTGAAATATGATCAGGTAAAGGAACCTGGACTATCATCCCGTCAATATCTTCATCATTATTGAATTCAGCAATTTTTTCAAGCAATTTATTTTCGGTGACAGATTCCTTCATTCGTACAATTGTTGACCTGAAGCCCACCCTTTCACAAGCTTTTTCTTTGTGTGAGACATAAGTTTCACTTGCTGCATCTGTACCAACAAGAATAGCTACAAGATGAGGGATCTTGCCTCCCTTTTTCTTGATACCGGCAACTTCATCAGCAATTTCCTGTTTAATCTGATTGGCAACATTTTTACCGTCAATAATCTGGTACATAATGAGTTTAGTTTAAATTAGAAATCAATCTTCTTCGATGATGGTAATATCCTTTTTTGTACTGTTACGAGTTACGAGTTTCGTGTTACGGGTAAATGCATATTCCATTCTTCCATTATCCCATTCTTCCATTCATCCCCATCATCCTTGCCATATTCTTTTTATTTGACGCCATTTTCATCATTTTCTTTGTCTCGCTAAACTGTTTGATCAAACTGTTTACTTCCTGGATAGTTGTACCGCTGCCATTCGCTATTCTTTTTCTTCTGGTTCCATTCATAACATTAGGATATTCCCTTTCTTCAGGGGTCATAGACTGAATAATTGATTCAATTCCTTTAAAAGCATCATCATCAATATCCATATTTTTCAATGCCTTTCCGGCACCCGGGATCATTGATGCAAGCTCTTTAACATTTCCCATTTTCTTGATCTGCTGGATCTGTGCGATAAAATCATTGAAATTGAACTGGTCTTTAGCAATTTTCTTTTTCAGCTTTCTTGCTTCCACCTCATCATATTGCTCCTGTGCTTTCTCAACCAGTGAAACTACATCACCCATTCCCAGTATCCTGTCAGCCATCCTGTCGGGATGAAAAACATCAAGAGCATCCAGTTTTTCACCTGTACTAATGAATTTAATAGGTTTATTAACCACCGACTGGATAGTAAGAGCCGCACCACCACGAGTATCTCCATCAAGCTTAGTAAGCACGACACCCTCATAATCCAGTCTCTCATTAAACTCCTTAGCAGTATTAACCGCATCCTGCCCTGTCATCGAGTCAACTACAAAAAGAGTTTCCCGGGGATTTAAGACTTCCTTAATTGCCGATATCTCTTTCATCATTGTTTCATCAATAGCAAGCCTTCCGGCTGTATCAACAACCAAAGCGTCATATCCATGCTTTTTTGCATGCTTAACAGCCGCTTTTGCTATTTTCACAGGATCCTGGTTATCTTCTTCGGTATAAACAGGAACATTTATCTGCTCACCTATTACTTTTAGCTGTTCGATTGCTGCAGGTCTGTAAACGTCACAGGCAACAAGAAGCGGATTTTTTCCTTTCTTCTTTTTTAAAAGTCCTGCTAATTTACCTGAAAAAGTGGTCTTACCTGAGCCTTGCAGCCCGGATACGAGTACTATAGCAGGGTTCCCTTTCAAATTGATCTCTTCACTGCTGCTACCCATCAGCTCAACCAGTTCGTCATGTACCAGTTTCACTATCATCTGGTCAGGTCTCACAGCTTTTAGAACATCCTCTCCCATCGCTTTATCCTTTACTGTGTCGGTAAACGACTTAGCTATCTTGTAGTTTACATCAGCATCAAGCAAAGCCCTTCTTACCTCTTTCAGGGTTTCAGCTACATTTATTTCGGTTATTCTGCCCTGTCCCTTCAGCAGCTTAAATGATCTCTCAAGTTTGTCACTTAAATTTTCAAACATTTCTTATAATAGTAATTTATTATTTGTTAATAGTTATTTATGGTTCAGATCAAAGCTCAATTTGCTGGTTACCAGAGACAAGGCATGCCTTGTCTCTAACTAATCACATTCTTTCCGGTACATTGATACCAAGCAATTCCATACTCTTCTCTATTACGCGTCCGGTCACTTCAGATAATTGTATTCTGAAATTTTTTGTTTCATCATCATCAACGCTAAGGATACTAAAATCGTGATAAAACTGGTTGAATTCTTTTGTCAGCTCATAACAATAATTGGCAATAACAGCAGGAGTCATTTGAACAGCTGCATCCTGAACAACTTTCGGGAATCCAGCCAATATCTTTATCAATTCAATTTCTTTTTCGTTGGGTTCAAAGCCGGTATTTGTCTCATTCTGAATTTCAATATTATTTTCCGCGGCTTTCCTCAGTACCGATTTGATACGTGCATAGGTGTACTGGATAAATGGTCCAGTATTACCATTGAAATCGATAGATTCCCTTGGGTTGAAAGTCATGTTCTTCTTTGGATCTACTTTCAGAATGAAATATTTCAGAGCACCCAGACCAATAATCCTGAAAATTTCCCCCTTTTGTTTTTCAGAATATGTGTCAAGTTTCCCAAGTTCTTCTGACATATCTCTTGCCGTATCAATCATTTCACTTATCAAATCATCAGCATCCACAACTTTTCCTTCCCTCGATTTCATTTTCCCTTCAGGCAGTTCAACCATCCCGTACGACAGATGATAAATATCTTTAGCCCATTTATACCCGATCTTGTCCAACAGTAGTACAAGTACCTGGAAATGATAATTCTGCTCATTTCCAACAACATATATCTGCCTGAAGAATTTAAAATCATCGTATCTTTGACAAGCGGTTCCAATATCTTGTGTCATATAGACCGCGGTACCATCGGAACGAAGCAATACCTTTTCATCCAGACCTTCCTTCGACAGATCAATCCAAACTGAACCATCCTCTTTTTTGAAAAGAAATCCTTTTTCAAGTACCCGGAGCACAATTTCCCTGCCTGTTATATAGGTATCCGACTCATAGTATATTTTATCGAAGCTAACACCAAGAGCTTTATAGGTCTTGTCAAATCCTTTATAAACCCAACCATTCATTCTGTTCCATAAATCAACAACCACTTTGTCTCCATCTTCCCATCTGCGAAGCATTTCCTGTGCCTCTTTTATTAATGGTGCAGTCCGGACAGCTTTATCCTTATCAGTTCCCTCTGCGATCAATGACTGAACCTGTTTTTTATATTCCTTCTCAAACTTCACATAAAAATCACCAACTAGTTTGTCACCTTTTTTTCCTGCTGTTTCGGGAGTTGTACCTCTCCCCCATTTTTGCCATGCCAGCATAGACTTGCAAATATGTATTCCCCTGTCGTTAACAATATTTACTTTCTTAACCCGGTAGCCGTTTGCTTCAAATATTTTTGAAAGAGAATACCCTATGAGGTTATTCCTTATATGACCGAGATGAAGGGGCTTGTTTGAATTTGGAGAAGAGAACTCAACAAGAACAGTTTTGTTTTCAGAACCCGGTTTTTTTAATCCAAAATCAGGATCCGTTATCATATCCCGAAATACTCCAATCCAATATTTTTTATCCAGTACAAGATTCAGAAAACCTTTAATAGTATTGAACCCGGAAATTTCCTCAACATTTTCCTGCAGATAATTTCCAATTTCTATTCCTGTCTCCTCAGGTTTCTTCTTTGAAAATCTCAGAAACGGAAATACTACTAATGTTATATCACCTGTAAAATCCTTACCGGTTTTCTGCAATTGTATTTGTTTTTTATCAACTTCGTAGTTATACAATGAAAAAACTGCTTCCTTAACCTTATCTGTCAGTATCTTTTCCATACAGGTTTTGTACTATCTTTATTAAGCATAAAATAAAAGCACAAAGATAATGATATGTTTGGAAAGATGGAATGGTGGAATAATGGAATGTTGGAAAGATGGAACGTTTGAGCAAACTTGTTTGCGAAAACCTCATAGCCTGTCCCGAACTTGATTCGGGAAGCAGGTTGTGGGAAGGATTGTGGGAGCGAATAATAATGGAAGGTTAGCATGTAGCAATAAATATTGTTTAGCCATACACTTTATAATATCTTCGCTAAGACAATTTTTTTAATAATACAGGGTTATTTAAGGTGTAATGTATTAATGATTAAATGATAGAATGCTAAAATGATAGAATGCTAAAATAAAAATAGAACCATATAATTTAGTAATGTCAATGGATCAAAATTATTAAAATTAATAACCTTCATATCGTTTCATTCAATATCCCGGATCCTCCGAATTACGGAGGGGTTATTGATATTTATTATAAAATCAAGAACCTGTCAGAGGTTGGGATCAATATATACCTTCATTGCTTTAAATATGGCAGGGAAAAGTCTGCCGGACTTGAAGAATTTTGCGAACAGGTTTTTTACTATAAAAGACCTGCCGGATTTAAATACTTTTTTTCTTCAATACCATATATCATTAAAACAAGGTTATCAGAAGAGTTACTTGTTAATCTGAAACAACTATCCTGTCCCATTTTGTTTGAAGGAATTCATACCACCGGTTTTCATAACCACAAAGCACTGAACACCAGGCACAAGATAATCAGAACACACAATATTGAACACCAATATTACAGGAATCTTGCCAGATCAGAAAAAAATCTGTTCCGGAAATTCTTTTTCCTGTCAGAAAGTGTCAAACTGAAAAGATATGAAAAGAGTTTGCCTGATGGAACAGTGATTGCTGCCATTTCAGAAAATGACAAGATTCATTATAGTAAGTATGGATATGATGCATATTATATTCCCGCTTTTCATCCTTTTAACGCGGTTATGTCACGCGAAGGTACCGGAGAATATATTTTGTATCATGGTGATCTTTCTGTTTATGACAATGAAAGATCGGTGAGATACCTGATTGATAATCTGTATAAACATCTTCCGATTCCACTTATTATTGCCGGAAAAGACCCTTCCAAAGGTTTAAAAAGAGCAATTAACGGGAATCAAAACATCAAATTGATCGAAAACCCTTCATCTGATAAACTATCTGACCTGATAATAAATGCTCATATTAACCTGCTGCATTCTTTCCAGTCATCCGGTATGAAAATAAAATTGCTTTACTCACTCTTCCTGGGACGACACTGTATTGCCCACCAGAATGTAATTGCGAATTCAGGACTGGACGACTTGTGTTACAGATGGGAAACAGAGGATCAATTAATTGAGAAGGTCAAATATTTATTGGATAAGCCTTTTAAAAAAGCCGAATCGGAAAAGCGGAAGAAAAAACTAAATGATAATTTTTCAAACCGGAAGAACACTGCCCGGCTACTCGGGTTAGTCAAACTTAATTGAATACATGTTACCGGTATATTTTCAAATCCATACAATTTTGTATATTTGAAAAAAACATTATCGCATTATGACCGAAGACATAAATAAAATAATTAAACATTATCTTACCGCACAACCTGTACGTAAAGCTTATCTTTTTGGTTCTTATGCCAGAGCCGAAGAAAACAGTGAGAGTGATATTGATATTTTAATTGAACTGGAAGAAAATGTAGATCTCTTTCAATTCATAAATATAAAATTAGAGTTAGAAAAGCTTATTAATAAACCGGTAGACCTTGTCTCTTCTAATGGCATTTCTCCAAGACTTAAACCTTATATTGACAAAGACAAAATCTTAATTTATGAAAAATCGAATCTCTGATATAGAGAGACTTCATCATATATTAAGTGCCATTAACACCATTCAGGAATTTTCCAAAGGATTATCATATGAAGAATACTTAGAAGATTTTAAATTAAGATTAGCCCTTGTCAAATTACTTGAAATAATTGGTGAAGCTTCCGTGGGACTATCTAAAAATACTACTAATAAGTTTTCTAATGTTGAATGGACTATTCTAAAAAGTGTCAGAAATGTATTAGTACATGAATATTTTGGGATTGATTACAAAATTATTTGGAATTCAATTCAAAACAAAGTCCCGGGACTTAGAATAAAAATTGAGCAAATAATAGCTAAAATTCAGTAAGCAAATTCTCTCATGAATAAGATCGTAAAGTTATTCAGTCTGTTAATATCTGCTTTTATTCTATCAATACCGGTTTTCTCCCAGGGATACCGGATAGAAGTTAAAATAGAGGGTTTAAGGGATACAAGTATTTACCTGGCATATCATTTTGGTGATAAAAAATTAGTTCAGGACACTCTTTATCTTGACAAACAGGGAGAAGGGATCTTTGAGGGAGATGAAAAGCTTGATGCCGGTATCTACCTGATAGCTTTACCTAATATGAACTTTTTCGAATTGATCGTGGATAAGGATCAGGATTTTTCAATTTCAACGGATACAACCGATTTACTCAGATTTTTGAAGTTCAATGGATCTACCCAGAATAGTATTTTTATTGAATATCAGAGATTTATGGCTGAGCAGCAAAAGAGATCAGGGTCTCTTGCAAACAGGAGAAAACTTAATAAAGAAAATCCTGATTCCCTTGAGGCAATCACTGAAGAAATGAAAATGCTGGATGTGAAGGTAAAAGAATACTGGAACATGATAACCAATGAAAATGAGGGTATGCTAATAAGCAGTTTGATAAATGCTATGCGACCACCTGAACCACCTGATTTCGAAATACCCGATAATATTGCAAACAAAGATTCGATGAGGTGGGTTATTGGATACAATTATAATAAAGACCATTTTCTTGATAGTATTGATTTTTCAGATCAGCGGTTACTCAGAACACCGGTGCTTCAGGTAAAGATTGACAGGTATTTCAACAATGTCCTGATCCAAAAACCCGACTCGGTAATACCTGAAATAATAAAAATAGTAGACAGGTGCAGAGCAAATGATGAGGTTTTCCAATATGTAGTGATCTACCTGCTGAATAATTTCCTGAAATCTAATATCATGGGGATGGATGAAGTATTTGTAATGGTTGCTGAAGATTATTATCTGTCGGGTGAAGCTGATTGGGTTGATTCCACTTCACTGGTAAAAATCCGCGACAGGGCATACAAGATCAAGCCCAATCTGATTGGTAATATTTCCAGGGATTTAAAAATGGAAACCGAAACAGGAGAATGGATTTCATTACACCAGATTAATGCTAAATACATTGTATTATATTTCTGGGAAACTGACTGCGGTCATTGTAAAACGTCAACACCTGCGCTTTACGACATTTATAAAAAAAATAAGGATAAAGGTCTTGAAGTATTTACAGTTTATACCCAGGATAAGAAACAAGAGTGGCTTGATTATGTCAATGATAAAGGATTTGACTGGATAAATGCCTGGGATCCAAACCAATCTACTTTTTTCAGATTATTTTATGATATTTACAGCACCCCTACTGTTTATCTGCTCGATGAGAATAAAAAAATAATTGCCAAACGAATAAGTGTAGAAACACTTGGGAAAATGCTGGATAGTTTGCTTTAAAGTCTGCTTGTTCCTGTTTTCTGCATTCTATCTGATAATTGAAACTTTTAATGTTTCGTTTTTTGCACCCTGGCTTATCCTGATAAAGTAGAGTCCGGTTACCATTCCTGTCAGATTAAGATCAATACTGCCCCAGGTATATTCAATATTGAATTCTTTCAGAACATATCCTGCCAGATTATACACTTGTACACGGACAGAGCTGTTGTTAAACCCGTATGGAAGCAAAGTTACCAAACCACTACCCGGATTAGGATAAATCACGATATTAAGATCATTTTCTCTTTCCGGCAACTCAACACCAAGAGAGGGAATCTCGCCACAAATAACAGGCTGCAAATCAAGAGATGTATTTATAGCAATTTCCGGTATATCAGGAAATTCTATCCAATTACTACCATTAAAAGCCATTGCTGTATTGGTCCCTTCTATACCTCTGTCTTCTGCATGAAATACTGCAAACTGTGTTGAAGCAGAAAATCCCGGATTATAAGAGATCTCATAACTGAGATAAATGTCAGATGTAACATTGATCACTGAATCAAAATCAAGAAAATTATATGCTGAATCGACAAAAGCTTTTATCTGCAACTTCTTCTCATATAGCAGTTGGTCAGGTTGGTTTGTTCCGTCCCAAATTTTTATTTGTATACTGTCTGAATCGTCTGACCAGATCGCTCTTGCCACATTCAGGCGGACTCCGGTAATATTTCTCTCTGAGTCAATAATAAATTTTTCTGCATATTGTGTAAACAAACCCGTGTTATGTCCTGTAATAGTACCACTGACAGGATTAATGTAAGAATATATTTTTTTACTTTCTGCAATTGAGATATTCGAAACAGTATCACAATCCAGTTTAGCTGCTGCATATGGATCGCGTTGATTAACAGATGTTACGCCGGTGTTTTCCGGGTCAAGCCAAAATTTAAGTTGCTCCATTGATGAGCTATAATCATCCCATGCATTTGTTAACCTTAAATAATAATCGTTAACCGAGTTACCGCAATGCGCATCACCCCCTGAAAGGATACCTATAACCCTGTGATCCTGATCAAAAAGCGGAGCCCCGGATGAACCTGCCTCAGTTGTTCCGATGTCCCACTGCAAAATATTCCAAAATGCATTATCATCAAAGTCCGAATAACCTGTCACCACTGCAGGATCATTATCAACAGATATCTTTTTAACATCTCCGTTTGGATGATGGATTGACACAGAATTTTCAGGTGGGGTATCTGTATTACTCCATCCGGCATAGATTGGATTATATGTAATTGGAGGTATCTTGTCCAATTCAACAAGCGTAAAGTCCAGGTTCCCGGATGTTGCCTTCAAGTCTGACCCGGAGATTGATTTTATCACAAATCCATCCGGACCCTCGCAATAAGGACTTTCATATTGAAATACAAACAGTGTATTCTCAGCATGTGAATTATTTTCAATACAATGATTTGACGTTAACAGGTAAGGTACATCTGTTTCTGAAGTATTACTAAGAAGCACACCTGTACATAGCTCTGAATAACCATGATCAGATTTATAGATGAATTCGCGACAAACTGCATTCTTTTCACTCTGCCAATCCTGACCTTCGGTGCAATTGATATCAACATTACATGATCCGGAAGCATTGTACCATTCATCCTTGGCACCAATAGTACTGTATATTCCCAGGTAATCATAAACCACCGACCCGATATGCAAAGCATCTTTCCTGTTGATGTTGAATTGAAATTCAATGATAATGGAATCATTTGTCAATGGCCTTACAGCCAGTGTTTTGTTTTTATTCATGTTCCCACGGGTAAAAGCTCCAAGCACCTGCATTTTTCCGGGGGAGTAAATAAAAACCTTTTCGCCATCATCCAGGTCAAACCTATCGAATATCAGCCCCAATCCCCTGGCATCCGGTGACCATAATCCTATTCTCCAAACCTGAAGTCCGTCAAATGACTGAAAAACACCGGAATTATCAGTCCCGAGAGATACAGGTATGATCTTTCCGAATCTCAGACTTTTCTTACCTGTTATCAATCTCTCCTGCTCTTCAATACTAATAAGTTTATCCCTGTCAACGCCCGGTAATTTGATAAAAGGCAC